>JAOUNC010000076.1 GCA_029881175.1 Nitrospirota bacterium
TTCATGGGCATTGGCTCGTTGACTGGCTTCAAATACTTCCACTTCTGAGGCATCCAAGCGACCATAACGGATATTGTCCATGATGGTGCCTCCGAAGAGGAGCGTTTCTTGTGGCACCAACGCCAACTGATGATACAAACTGTCTAATTGAATGGATTTCACGTCATGGCCATCAATGAGAACTCGCCCCTTGGTTGGGTCATAAAATCGATGCAGCAGGTTAATAATGGTGGTTTTCCCGGCACCGGTTGGTCCGACCAGCGCTACACATTCCCCGGCGGCAATCGAAAAGGAGACGGTGTCTAAGACGGGCGGCCGTCCTTCATAAGCAAATTGCACTTCCTCAAACTGCACATCCCCACGCATGGGCATTAACGGATGGGCATCGGGACTATCTTGAATATCCAATGGGGTATCCAAAAGTTCAAAGACACGGGTCATCGCACCCTGCACTTCCTTGACTTGAGAGAAAATTCGAGCGGCAGATCCAAATGGGCCAATTAAAATTCCCGCAAACAGGACAAAGGCAAATAATTCTCCTGGAGACAGTTGTCCTTCGATGACCTGCTTACCTCCATACCACAACACCCCAATGGCCATGGCAAAGGTGAAAAAGGTAATCACCGGCACAAAGACGGCTAACACCGCCGTACGCTGCATCGTGGTGGCCAAGAGCCCTTCTACCGCTGAACGAAAGCGGGCTTCTTCCCTTTTACCCTGCACAAATGATTTGACCTCACGAATACCGGACACCACTTCCTCTATGAGGGTTGTCACCTGGGCGGTTTGATCCTGAATTTTCATGGAAAGCAATTTCAAGCGTTTGCCAAACGTTCGAGCGACAAGGGCCAACAATGGCAGGAGAATCAGGATGAGCCCACACAAACGCCAATTCATCACCAGCAGAAATCCCACGCCCCCGATAATCGTCACGAGATGCTTGAGTGCATCCAGCGGCGTTTCGGTGAGAAGATTTTGAATGACACCCACATCATTCATCAGGCGGGAAATCAATTCGCCCGTTCGTCGTTTGGCAAAAAACTTGAGAGATAATCGATGGAGGTGCGAAAAGACATGCGTCCGAAAATCCGCCATGACACGCTGGGAAACTAACGCCGTCAAATAACTATGCCCCATGGACAGCACGCCTTGCCCTACCACCAATCCGATAAAGACCCAGACCATGGTGGTCAACTGTTGCAAATCCTGTTGGACAGTTATCAAATCCCATAAGGAGCCGGCTAACCTGATCAGGACGAGATTGCAGGCCGCCACACCCATGACGGCCACGCCGGCACAGGCCATTATCAACATCTGGGGGCGAAGAAAAGGCAGAAACCGAGACCACTGATTCATAGAGATCTCACACCGCTACACTGACGACTGATAAAAAGATGCGTTTTTGTGAAATTACGTACAAGCACTTGAAGGTGAAAAATGGGCGGGAAACGCAAATTGAACCGTCATTCAATCTGAACAACTGATTCAATTTGCATTTTATTGAGGGCAACAAAATCCGAATGTTGCGTGTCATCAATGACGACATTGGTCAAATTCACAAAAATGACCGATTCATCATTGAGGACATCAGAAATTCTGTTGCGCATCGGAGGAATAAGAAGTTCCCCGACGTAGGTAGACAGGGAGGAACGTACCCGAATGCGAGTTTTTTTCCCCTGGGTCATGGATCAGCCCCCTATCCCTGCTGCCAGATACAGTTAATTACGACGTTTGGCGAATTTCATGCGGCGACGAAGTTTTTTATGTTTATGCTTACGCATCTTCTTCCGCCGTTTTTTGACCACACTCGACATAGAAATTGATTCCTGGGTTAAAGTATTGTTAAACCACAAGCCAACACAGCCACACATTCCGTCTCTCTCTTGAACCAATAGAGCAAAAGATTAGCGGGTCTTCCTATCATGGGGCTAAGAAAAGTGTCAAGGAAAACAGAGTATCATACCCGCACTCGCACCCCAGAGTCACCATCTTTCGTGAAATTCTCTTGACCCCTTACCATTCCCTTCTCCATTATAAAGTGGCATGAGAACTAAACCAATCACCAGATTTGGGGTATGGGTACTACTCGTCGTATTCGGAGGGGTGAGCCTAGGGGAGACGGGTTGCTCAACAAAAACGCCAAAGTATCCAGAAGATCATGATCGATTTCAACGAGTGGTCCAAGCTATCAAAACACTCGAAACAGCATATGTCAATAAAGATACGGCTGCGTTCCATGGACTCCTTTTGCCCTTGGAGCAACTCGAAATATTAGAGGCCAAGGTCCAGCAAGATTTTTCGACCTTTTCCACGATTCAGGTTGATCTCACGATTGATCGTCTCGTCATTAACGAGAGCCGCATTTCCGCGTTCATCTCCTGGCAAGGTGCATGGCAACGCTCAGCCCAGGAGTCCCCCGTCGAATCCAGAGGCCACGGCGTTCTTTTGTGGAGTGGCACGCAGGTCATTCTCCTTCGCGGGGTAGAAGGCGATCTCCCGTTCGGCATCACGTCCCGCCTGAACCTCCCCTCTTAATGTTTTCAACCACACACTCGAATCACGCTCCATACTGACCATGGCTTCTGTCTCTCCCCAAACACCAATGAACAGTCAAATACGCTCAACGGACTTTCTCATTATTGGCGCAGGCGTGGCAGGGCTGCGGGCAGCCTTGGAGCTTTGCCGGCATGGGCACGTCACCATGGTCGCTAAAGGCGGGCCTCAAGAAAATAACTCGTTTTATGCCCAGGGGGGTGTCGCTGTGGCTCTGAGCGAAGAGGACGACGTCGACCTCCACTTCACGGATACCATCAAAGCCGGGCATCAACTATGTTCCCGTCCCGCCACGAAAATTTTAGTCGAAGAAGGCCCCTCCCGCATTCATGAACTTATTGAATGGGGGGCGAAATTTGACACCATCGATGGCAAGCTGGCCTTTACCAAAGAAGGCGCACATAGCCGCCACCGCGTGTTGCGGGCAGGCGGGGATGCCACCGGAAGTGAAATGGTTCGAGCCTTAAGTGCCAAAGCTCAAGACCTGAAAAACCTGACATGGTTAGGGAATCATTTTGGGGTCGAGTTGTTGATGCATGACGGTCGATGCTGTGGAGCCATCGTCCTCAATGAACTGAAAGGAACCTGTCAAACTATTGTGGCTTCAGCTGTCCTTTTGGTGACCGGAGGAGCAGGACAGGTCTACGCACGCACGACCAACCCGGCCAATGCCACTGGCGATGGAATCGCCATGGCCTTTCGAGCCGGAGCGATTTTGGAAGATATGGAATTCGTCCAATTTCATCCCACCTCGTTATATCTCCCATCGAGCCCTCCCTTCCTCCTTTCAGAAGCGCTACGTGGTGAAGGAGGAATTCTCCGAAATAATCGATGCGAACGGTTTATGAAAAACTATGATCGCCACCTGGAACTGGCGCCACGAGATATTGTCTCTCGTGCGATTTGGGCAGAAATGCAACGCACCAAAGCCCGTCACGTCTATTTAGATGTCACACATCTCGGCGCCACGTTTTTAAAAGAGCGGTTCCCAACGATCTATTCCACCTGCCTGCGATATGACATTGATATCACCGAGGAATGGATTCCTGTCTCACCTAGCGCGCATTATTTCATGGGTGGTGTCAAAACCGATCTCCACGGCACATCAAGCCTTCCCGGGCTCTTTGCTGCCGGAGAAGCCGCCTGCTCAGGCGTCCATGGAGCCAATCGCCTGGGAAGCAATTCATTATTGGAAGGATTAGTTTTTGGATTACGAGCCGCACAAGCTGCGGCTCAGCATGCCACAACCTGCTCGCCCCCGGCAGATCTTTCAAGCGCCTCGTATAAACAGCCTTCAGCACGAAAACGGAAGATGACCGAGCAGGACATTGAAAAGCTCAGAAATTCTCTGCGACGTTTAATGTGGACCAAGGTTGGGCTCATACGAACAGCGGATTCTTTGCAGAAAGCCCTTGAGCAACTGCAACAATGGTCTCACAAGCTCCAAGTGCCTCCTTTCAACCGGACTGGACTAGAAACACAAAACATGATTCAGGTGGGGCTCTGTGTTACTGAAGCCGCTCTCTGGCGAACAAACAGTGTGGGGGCTCACTATCGCGAAGATTTTCCATTCTATAAAGGCTTGAAATGGAAAACCCATAGCCGGTGTCAACTAAAAAGTGAAAAGGGGAAAGTGCGAAGCGAGAGTGAAGCAACGTTATGCCTCTAACTTCCTCCTCACTCTATACTCCTTGCTTTTCACTTCTGGCACTACGCATCCAAGGCCGTTAAGCAAGGGCCCAAATACCGATTCACATTCTCTTTAAACACCTTTTGAAGCTCACCAGTCAGTAGGCCTCTCTTCCCCTGCCCAATCGGGCAATCCCCAATTTTCGAGACAGCCATGACTTCAATTCCGGTATTGGTCATAAAGCACTCATCGGCCTGAAGCAAGCACTCCAACGTATAGCGTCCTTCTTCAATTTTCACACCTTGCTCATTGGCTAATTCCAACACCACCTCCCGTGTAATCCCTTCCAAAATTCCACATTCCACTGCCGGAGTATATAAGCACTGATTCTTGATGAAAAAAATATTGCTGGTTGTACATTCCGCGACATATGCATCCATATTCAACATCAACGCATCATCCGCACCAACCCGAACAGCCTCTTGTTTCGCCAGAATATTATTCAGAAAACTGAGCGACTTGATTTGAGGGGATTGGGCCAGCTGTGGATTCCGTCGAACCGACGCCAGATGTAGCTCAAGCCCCTGCTCCCGCTGTTGATCCGTATACATCACCACAGGCTTGGCCACTACCACCACCGTAGGGTGAGGACACAAACGTGGATCAAGCCCCAACTCGCCTTCCCCACGAGACACCGTCAGCCGCAGACCTGAATCCTGCAGACCATTGCGAATAAGGAGTTCGCCAATGATGGGCGTCCATGCCTCATCTGATAGGGGAAGCGTTAAACCAATCAGTTCACATGATCGGCGAAGTCGGGCCACATGCCGTTCCCACAAAAACATTCGCCCGTCATACGTGCGCAAGGTCTCATACACACCATCGCCATACAAGAACCCATGATCAAACACCGAAACCCGGGCATGCTCTTTCTTGACAAAGCGGTCATTCAGATAGACCCACATATAATTTCCCTAGGAATTCTGAGCCTGCTGAAGAACATGAAGAAAGGCTTGTGCCTTATGGAGCGTTTCCTCGTATTCGCGGCTTGGCTCGGAATCAGCCACGATACCTGCCCCGACTTGCAAGTAACCACAATCTTTGGTCAACAGCAATGTTCGGATAGCAATATTCAAATCCATGCCTCCATTCCACCCGATGAACCCTATTGATCCCGTATACAATCCACGCCGAACAGGCTCTAAGCGCTCAATAAGTTCCATGCAATGGATTTTCGGAACCCCGGTGATGGTCCCACCGGGGAACACGGCTCGAATCAAATCAAACCCATTATGCGCCTCCTGCAGTCGCCCAAAAACGTGCGAGACCAAATGCATCACATGAGAATACCGCTCCACAGTCATCAACTCATCGACTCGAATAGATCCATACTCGCAGACTCGTCCCAAATCATTGCGCACCAAATCCACAAGCATCAGATGTTCAGCTCGCTCTTTGGGATCGGACAGGAGATCTTCGGCCAAACGTCGATCCTCCACCGTTTCCCTCCCTCGCGGCCGAGTTCCCGCAATGGGTCGCATATCAGCATAGCCGCCCGAAAACCGAACAAGTCGCTCAGGGGAATTACAGACAATAACATCGGACTCAAGCACCAGAAACGCAGAATGAGGAGAAGGGTTCACACGCCGCAATTGACGATAGACTGCTGCCCCGGCCTTGGCCTGCGATGAGAAATGATTATTGAGGCCTTCAACTCGAAACCGATGAGAGAGATTTGCCTGATAGATATCCCCTTCAGCAATGAAATGTTGGCATTCACGCACTCGATCCCGATACTCGGACGACGATTGCCCTCCATGAATATCAAGTGAAAATTGAGCAGGCTTCATTCCATCCAAGCTATGATCCACTGACTGCACTGTGGCTTCCAGATCAAGCAAGCGGGCGGCCCCTTCTCGATACAGGTTCTCCCAATTTTCACTCGCTAACCGTTGAGGAGAAGGTGAAAAGACGAGCCACACACAGGACATCTGGTGATCAATGACCACATACGCCTCAATGAAGAAAAAATAGAGATCTGGGAATTGCAGGTCATCTTGAGCATGCGCTGGAAGAACCTCGAATGCCCTGGCGAGATCGTAGCTCAAGCATCCAACCGCACCACCGACGAAAGGGAGAAACAACGACGAGATGACGGAGGGCTGATCGACAAACCGTCCTTGCAAAAATGAAAAGGGATCACCTTCGTGTTCTTCCCAAACCCCTCCCGTATAGTTTTGGACGGTGCGGCCTTTTCCCCTAATCACCTGATAGGGATCACACCCCAAATAGGAAAAACGACGTGAGCCCCCCCCTTGATGACTATCATGCTCGATAAAAAACGAGTGGGGGGCGTACCCGGTTACCCGGCCATACAGCTCGAACGGATCGTCAAAGGAAACCGAACATTGTTGTACAAGAGGAAAAATATTCACAGAAGGAAGGGTTGCATCGCCCCCCCCTTCACTTTGGGTGGGAAGAACAGACAAGGATTTACGGATTATCCAATGGGGCTGAGGGAGTTGTGGCCTTCAACGCATTCGCGGCCTCTTCAGGAGCTAAGATCCCTTTTTGTACCAGCGATTCTAATAGACCTTTAACCGCTTCACCTGGCGAACGTCGGAGGCCACGAACCCGAATATTTGGAGGGAAAAACCGAAGATAATCAGGATTGCTCACGCGAATCGTCACCGCCTCACTTTCACTATACGGCCCTAACTCTTGATCAGCATTTGGAATACGGAAAAATGGTTTGCCATCTGCCATCATCCCATCGGCCCCCTCAATCTTCACTCGGTCAGAAATTTCATGTCCTGATATTGCTCTTACAGTATCCACAACCAGAATCAAGGAATCGGCAACCAAAGGGTCGCCGGTTTGATTTTTCACTTTGACAATATATTCCACTTCACTCACGGAGGTTAACCTCGTCCCAGAGAACGGATCGGAATTTTTATATTGTACGACCGGCACAACCCCTTCGGTTAAGTCAGGGAGTTCATCAACCGAGGGATTGGCCACGACGAGGGGAGCACTCACAACAACAAAGAGGAGGAGGAAAAAGAAAACGATGACTCCTACTCTCCTCAAGGTCTTCCGAGATAAAAATGAGAAAGGGAAAAAAATCACAACCTAAAAAACCTCTTCTGCTAAGATACAAGGAGACTTACACCTCCACATACTGTAACATATACCATGAGTTTTGGGACGCCCTTTCTTGACAAGATTTATAATTTTTTGTTTCAATGTAACCCCTTCCAACGACTCGCTTTGCAGGTCTAACGCATGGCACCTTCTCAGGATCCAATGTTTGCAGGACTGGGGCAGGCAATGCGAGTGGGGACGGACCTACTTGCCGCCCTTATCGTCGGTGGATTCCTCGGATGGTTAGTTGATTCGTATGTACTTGATTCCACACCATGGGGTGTGGCCATTGGATTGGTATTAGGATTGATCACTGGAATTCGCAACGCCTACCGCGCAGCACAGCGATGGCAAACATAAGTCGCGAGACAAGGCTCAGCTTTGGAAGATCCGTTACACCCCTTCGAACTTCATAATTTTATCCCGCTTTCACTTTTCGGCCTGGACATTTCAGTCAATAAGGCCGTCTTGCTGATGTGGATTGTGGTTGGCGTGGCCTCGCTGTTTCTCTTAAAAGCCGGAGCCGCAAAGTCACTGGTCCCATCTAAAGTTCAGAGCATGGCTGAATTACTCGTTGAGTTTATTCGAGGAATTATTCAGGACACCATGGGATCTTCGGGAATGCGATACTTCCCACTCATCAGCGCATTGTTTATTTTTATCTTATTTAGCAATCTTTTAGGGTTGATCCCAGGTTCCTATACCATCACAAGTCAAATCGTGGTCACGGGCGTCTTTGCCATTGGGGTCTACGCCCTCAGCCTCGTCGTCGGCTTTCAATTGCATGGTGCAAAATTCTTAGGGATCCTCGTCCCACCTGGAACGCCAGGCTGGCTGCTTCCTTTGATGATTCCGATTGAATTGATCAGTCAATTGGCTAGACCAATCTCTCTCGCTGTGCGATTGTTTGCCAATATGACCGCCGGCCATGTCATCCTGGGAGTATTATTCGGATTGACGATTGCCGGCGGGCTCCTCATTGGATGGCTCCCGTTTTCCTTTACCATCGTCTTGTATGGATTAGAAGTAGGTATTGCATTTATTCAGGCCTATATTTTTACCGTCTTAACGTGTGTGTATATCGGCGATGCCATTCATTTGCACTAATCACGTTCGAACCATGACAGTCAGTCATTACTATTAGTCCCTTTTAAACTGGGAGGACCACACTACAATGGATTCTGCAGCAGCAGCACTTTTGGGAATGGGCCTAGCGGCCTCAGGTTTTGCAGGTGCCGGGATTGGCATCGGGTATATTTTCGGGAAAATGATCGAAGCCGTCGCGCGCCAGCCAGAGGCGGAAGCCCGAGTTGGTAAGTATATGTGGATTGGATTCGCATTAGTTGAAGCCATCGCACTCTACGGATTGGTCATTGCCTTCATCATTATGGGCAAAGGGTAAAAGGCAACTGAGCTATGCCACAATTTGATACACATTTCTTTTCTTCTCTGATTTTTTGGGAAATCCTCTCGTTCGGCATCCTGTTTTGGGTGCTTTACAAGTTTGCCCTGCCCCCTATTCTGGAAACACTCGAAACTCGGGAACGCAAAATTCGGGAAAGCCTGGATCAGGCAGAGCAGAGTCGAGCGACGGCAGAACAAAAACTCAAGGAATATGAAACCAAGCTGCAGCTTGCGGCCAAAGAAGCTGAAGTGCTCATGGCTGAAGCCAAGCAAAAGGCTCAACGATTGCTCGATGAAAACCAGCAACGGCTTCGGGCCGATTCGGAGAGGATCAAGGAAGAAGCGACTCAAGACATTGAACGAGAACGGCGAAAAGCCGTCCAGGACATCAAAAACCAAGCCGCTGACCTAGCCATCTTGGTCGCGGAAAAAGTCATTGGGCGCAGCCTATCGGATGACGATCATCGTCGATTTGCCCAAGAAGCGCTGGCAGAAGTCGCCGCACATTCCAAGAACTAGGCATTTGTGCGACGATGAAAAGGGCTGGTTCTTTTGCGAATTGACGCAGAAGCTCCGCAAAATATTCAGAAATAGACCAAAGAGGGAAGCATGTCTTCCCTCTTTTTTTTGCCTCGCTCA
>JAOUNC010000464.1 GCA_029881175.1 Nitrospirota bacterium
TTCCCGATAAAAACTGTCGGGAATGACGGTGAAGGAATTAATTGAATGATGCTATGGTATGCTGACGAGAGTCATGTCATAAGACAACCACACATGCTTGACCTTCACGACTCTACCTCCCCTCGCCCCTCCTTACAAAGGAGGGGAAATCTGAAAAGCTCAAAATTCTAGAGGCCTTTACGATCTTCTCGGGGAATGGCCAGTTTGGCATCAAGAAAGTCCTGGTGACTGAGATCCATGCCTTGGGCAATGCTGCGAATTTCTTCTATTTCGTCAAATGAGGTCTGATGGGTGGCATTCGCCACTTCAAATAAACAATGGAGAAATTCTTTCCGTTCATCCCTTGTTGTCAAATCCTTAAAACGTTTCACCAATCGCACGCTATCTAAGCCTCGAAAGATTCGGTGGTGGCTAATTTCGGCAACCAGTTCTGCCTGATCTTTCGTTAACGTCCAATGGCGCTGAAGCACCTCACCCATGACCGTGGTTTCTTCAGAAGACACCTCATGATCAACCCCGGCTACTCGTGCCATCAAGCCTGCTGCAAGGCACAGCTTGCGAATCTCAGTATCAGGCAGGTCAAAGGTGATCCCTCGGTCTCGCAATTCCATGGTGACCTGGAAGTAAATCGTGTTTTTAATGAAATCTTCTAATCGACTTTCACGATCATGTTCGTCGCGATAATGCTGCCCCCGCAGATTGAGGATTCGACGAAATGGGCGTCGAAGATGATCCAAAAAACCGCCATTGCCCTGTTCTAGATCGTTACGAAGCTGTTGAACGACTTCTATTTGCTGATCACGGGCTGGGGCTCCTGAGGGTATGAGCTTCCCTATGGTCTCCAAAGCCAGAGCTTTATCCGCCGCTGATCCCATGCGTCCTTGTACACGCTCCAATAGGCGTTGGCGTTCTGACTCACCCACAGGGGACGCCATATAGAGTTCTAGCTCCATCCACTCCTCTCCGGAAATATCAGGCAATTGAAACAGGAGTTCTTTGAGGCCATTGATTTCGGTGGTCGACAAGGTACCATCGGCCCAGGCCGCAGCAATCAGCAACTTGCCCAGCTCAAGAATAAACCGTTTGTCTGCCATGTTGACTCTTCCCTTTCCTCGATGAAATATGGGTCGGTTGAAAAAAGCCGCCAGCGGCGTTCTCGCCATTTTCCCGTGCTCAGGTACTATGAGTACGCTCCGCGCGCAAAAACGGCTGTGGCCTTGCTGGACGGACTTTTTTGAACCAACCACAAGCCTTTGATAGGCAACGCCTATTCTGGGCATATTTGCCATTGGCAATCGCAATCATTCAACACTCCCAATATTTATTCCTCTACAATGCCATGTGTAGAGAATGTTCGCCAATGATTTCCACACCACGAATCTTTTTGGTCATACAGAAAAGGAGTATACCGAAATTCCAAGGGAGGCTAAAGTTGCAGAGGGGAAGAACTTACGATGGAAGGGAGACGCCAGAAAATTGGCTGGGAAGACTCACAATAACGTATCTGGTTCCGATCGGAGGAAGGCTTTAAAGAGATCTTTCCATGTCAGAATCCCCTCAACCATACCATCGGCATTTATGACCGGGAGGCACGACACTCCCCGTTTCAACATCATCAGGGCTGCATGTTCAATTAAGCAGGTTTTGAGAACAGTGTGGGGATTACGGGACATAATTTGATGGGCCCGCTTCTCCAGTGTGGCCCGATCTCGATTGGTTTCGGAGATGGTATTCACAAACGGGCTAATGGCTTTGAAAAAATCGCGATCAGAAATAATGCCCACGATCTTCCCTTCATCGACGACCACAAGGTGATGAAATTTCACTTTTCGGAATACCTCTTGAATCACTTGGAGGGAATCATCCATCTCAATGGTGACGACCCGAGAGGTCATAATGGCTCCCACCGTTTTTACTCGTAGCTCAAGTTGTGTACCCATCGGATGAATCACTCCTTTTTGGTCTCATGAATGCCTGGCTTTTGACCCAAAAAAAGGCAGAGCTAGAGGCTCTTTCGTTCTCTTTTCGGTTGGCTGAACCCCAAAGTTTATACGCCACCGCTCATACCCCATACGTGTGGATTGGAGCATCTTCAGAATCAGACGATGTACAGAGGAACGATGATCGCCGACTAGAAGGCAGGAAATCGTTTACGCGGCATCATGAGGAACAGAATCGAGCAGATCATGGACCATGGTCACCAGTTCCTCAAGACCAAAGGGTTTAGAGATGGTCCGAGTCGCACCAAATTCCCTAGCTTCCACCAGAAAATCTAAATCACGACTCCCACCACCCGACATCACAACAATCGGGAGCGCCGCACTGAGGCTACGGAGCGTACGCACGACTTCCAGTCCATCCAATTCGGGCATAAGCACATCAGTAATAACCAGATCTATGGCGTGCTCATGATACAGCCGCAATCCCTTTCGACCATCGGATGCTGTCCTCAC
>JAOUNC010000465.1 GCA_029881175.1 Nitrospirota bacterium
GATTCCTGAATTAGCCAAACGTGTGCGGGTGAGCCAGCGGGGACTCGCCATCTTATGCCGGAATCTTGCCAGTGTGGGGTTAGTGGTCAAGTCACAATCGGGATACCATCTTGCTCCTTTTTCCCAACGCTATCTCCAAGAATCCAGCCCGGACTTTCGGGGAGACTATTTGACGCTTATGCAGCGTCAATGGAGCGAATGGTCTCATCTGACGGAAGTCATTCGTGTCGGTCAGCCACTGGACAGCAAGGAGCCGGAAACCACGGAATATCGGCGATCGTTTTCCTGGGCCATGCATCATCGCTCCATCCAACCGGCCGGGGAGGTCGCACAACAACTTTCACTCAAAGCGGATCGTTCCCTTCTCGACTTAGGCGGTGGACCAGGCACGTATGCCCTGGCGTTTTTGAAACACAATCCAACCCTTCACGCCACGGTGATGGATCGGCCTGCCGCTCTGGATGTCGCGCGTATGCTGGCGGAACAGTCTTCTTTCGGAACCCGCTTGACCTATCAAGGTGGAGATTTTTTAACAGCACGCATTGCAGGCACCTATGATGTGGTCTGGTATTCCAATGTGCTCCATATCTATTCTCAAGCCGACAACTTAAAAATATTTAAAAAAGTAAAACGAATCCTCAATCCTGGGGGCCGCCTCCTCATCCAAGACACCTTTTTACATGACCCAAAGGAACTTCAGCCTCTTGAAGCCAATCTGTTTGCGGTCTCCATGTTGCTTTATACGGAGCGAGGCAACACCTATTCGCTTCGAGACGTTCGAGAGTGGCTTCAGCGAGCTGGACTCACTCGTTCACGGGTTCTTCATCTGAAAGCGGGAACTGGAGATTGGGAGGGCCAACTGATTGAAGGCCGCCTTTCGGGTTCCGGCTAACTTGTATGAAATACTAGGGAAAAATTACTCTCCTGTACCACATGATCTCCCAACAGACCTGGTGTTCAGGATCCGTCCCTCTCGTGAATGTATAAGCCAACGCACTCGCTCTGAATACACTGATCGAAGAGTTCCTGGTGTACTTCCATTAATGTTACCGGCGTTCTGGTCTTGGCGTCATGCTCTGGCTGGAGGAAACTGATATCGGTGTTTGGGAACTTGGGAGATTCACAAGAAAGGTGGCTCCTCCTCCTCTCACACTTTGCACCTCAATGCTTCCGCGATGTTCTTGAATGATTTGATGGGCAATTGCCAATCCCAGGCCTGTCCCTTCATGTTCCTGACTCAAGTGTTTTGTCGTAAAAAAAGGATCAAAAATATGTTCCACGTCTTCCGGATTAATCCCTTTTCCGGTGTCTTGAATATCCACCTGCACCCCTTCCTGCGCCAAACCGAACCCAATTTTTCGAGTTCGCACCGTTAACACGCCACCTTCTGGAATCATGGATTCCACGGCATTAAACAACAGATTAAGGAACACCTGCTTTAATTGTTGTCGGTCGGCAAACACCTTTGGCAACCCAGGAGCTAAATCTGTTTCGACGACAATCAATTCATGAGACGGCCGAATTCTGAGGGTATACAGACAGGATTCCACAATATCATTAAGATCTTCTTCCTTGAGAAACGGTTCCATCGGTTTGGCATAATCCAAGATCTCTCGAGTGAGCCGCTCAATTCGAAACACATCTTCTTTGACGACCTTACTGAATCGAACAAGAAACTGCTCATCATCTCTTCGTTCAGGCGCTAGATCCACAAAGGCCTTGATCGATGTCAGTGGATTTCTAATTTCGTGGGCCAATCCTCCGGCCATGGTCTCGAGGGAGCGAAGCCGATCAGTTCGGCGAACTAACGATTGAGAACGCTTGAGCTCTTCATACAGCAAGGCATTGTCTAAGGCCACGGAGGCTTCTTGAGATAAGGTCGATAACAAGTCCAAATCTTGGGTTGTATAACCTCCTCCACTTTTCGTATTAGGCCCGAACACACAAAAGCCTAATAGTCGTTTTTTGTTCACCAAGGGCAAACAGACTTCTGTTCCGATGTGAGCTAACTGCGCGATGACAGCTTCAGAGTCAGAGTTGATGGTAGAGAGTTCCAATTCGTTCATCACAAAACAGGACGTACCGTGTCTCCACATTTCTAACAATGTGGGAGTTTTATTTAAATAGAGGACCGGAAAATCCGTGGTAGATTTTCCAAAGCTGGATACCGGTCGATAATCCTGACTGCTAGAACTGCGCAAATATAGGACCCCCCATTGCAATCCTAATGTGGGACAAATGGATTCCACGATGGTCGCGGTCAAATCTCTTAATTCCAGAATGGACACGAGTGACTTAGAAAAGTGCACCACGGTTTCATGCCGGTTATATCGTTCCCTAAACAGGGATTTTGTGATAAATGTTTGGGCTTCGCGTTTCATTGAGGACGCTCCAAATACCAAAACGAGTAACACGGTCAGCTCCACAAAGGAATAGGCGATATT
>JAOUNC010000467.1 GCA_029881175.1 Nitrospirota bacterium
AAGCAGATCTGCCGCCACATGGCTTGGGTTACTCGCTGCATCCGCTAACACCAACAGCTCACTCGGACCCGCAATCATATCAATATCGACATAGCCATAGACAAGACGCTTGGCAGTCGCCACGTACAGATTCCCGGGTCCCACGACTTTATCCACAGAGCGAATCGTTGCCGTACCATAGGTTAACGCGCCAATGGCTTGAGCCCCACCAACACGATAGATTTCATCGACCCCCGCAATATCGGCAGCGACTAACAGGGAAGGATGAATGGAGCCTGAAGGCGTCGGGGTGCACATCACAATGCGACCAACGCCTGCCACTTTTGCCGGAATAGCATTCATGAGTACTGATGAGGGATACACCGCTTTCCCACCCGGAACATAGACACCCACCGCATCAAGAGGCGTGATCATTTGGCCAAGTTGAATGCCGTCCTGACGATAGGTCCAGGTCGTTCGTCGCTGTCGCCGGTGAAATGCTCGAATACGTCGAGCTGCATATTTGAGGGCTGCCACATCGGCTTTGGGAAGCGCCGAATAGGCCTCCTGAAGCTCCTTCCGGCTAACCCGCAATTGGTCGGGGCGGATACGAATTCCATCAAACCGCCAGGTAAACCGTTGAATAGCCTTATCACCCTCACGACGAACGGCATCCAAAATCTCTCGCACGGACTGCTCGACCTTGGCATTTTGTTGGGTTGCTCGCTGACAAACCCCTTCCACCGCCTTGAGAAACCCGGGATCTTTCCAGGAAAGAATATTCACCGCTGCCTACCTTTTTTTGGCCTTTTTTCGGATTGCCCCTTCGTCACCTGTTCTTTAATACGGGAGATGACTTCCGTGATCGTCGCATGCTTCATCTTTAAACTGGCTCGATTCACAATCAAGCGGGCAGAGGACCAGGCAATCACTTCTTCTTCAACAAGATTATTCGCCTTGAGTGTTTTTCCCGTTTCCACTAAATCCACAATCCGATCAGCCAATCCGACTAATGGCGCCAACTCGATCGAGCCATACAATTTAATGAGTTCAACAGGCATCCCTTGTTGGGTAAAAAACCGTTCAGTGACATTAGGATATTTGGTGGCCACTCGAAGCTTCGACGACAATCGCTGCATCGGGACTTGGCCATTGGGTTTTGCGACCACCAACTTACAAATACCCAACCGAAGATCCACTGGCTCATAGACATCTGGGCTTTGCTCTAACAACACATCCTTCCCCACAATGCCTAAATCAGCGGCCCCATATTCCACATAAACAGGGACATCACTCGGTCGAACAATGAGAACGCGATGCCCATGCTCGGGATATTCCAGAATCAACCGACGATCATTGTCTTGAACATGATACGCGGAATAGCCCGCTTGCCGAAACAGTGCGAGCGTTGGCGGAAGGAGTTTCCCCTTGGACAGGGCAATAGTAACGCCTTCACTCATATGACTTCTCGAACACGTTGAACCTGAGCACCCAAAGCCTGCAATTTTTCTTCCAATCGCTCATATCCTCGGTCGAGATGATACACTCGCGAGACAATGGTTTCTCCTTCAGCCGCCAACCCTGCCAGAACCAGTCCCGCGCTGGCACGGAGGTCTGATGCCATCACCGGTGCGCCCGCAAGTCTCGGAACACCTTTCACGACCGCATGCGGCCCATCCACGTCGATTAAGGCCCCCATACGATGCAGTTCGGGGACATGCAGAAACCGTCCTTCAAAAATGGTTTCCGTCATCACGCTGGTGCCTTCCGCTACAGCCATTAACGCCATCATCTGTGCTTGCAAATCGGTCGGAAATCCCGGATAGGGTAACGTTTTCACTTCAACCGCTTTGAGAGGAGTTGATCGACGAACCCGTACCCCTTCACCATCTTCTTCTGTCAGCTCCACTCCCATTTCCTGTATTTTAGTAAACATGGTCCCTAAATGATCAGTCACACAGCCTTTCACCGTCACATCCCCCCCCGTGATAGCCCCGGCCATCACAAATGTTCCAGCTTCTACACGATCTGGCATCACCCGATGTGAAGCCCCATGCAGCTCACGAACGCCTTCAATTGTAATCGTGTCCGTCCCTGCACCGACTATTTTAGCGCCTCGCTTGGTTAAAAAGGCGCAGAGATCCATAATTTCCGGCTCACGCGCCACATGATGCAAACTTGTGGTGCCCTCCGCCAAACAGGCGGCCATGATCAAATTTTCCGTCCCAGTCACGGTCGGGAAATCCAAATCAATTCTGGCTCCCTTAAGACGACTGGCTTTCGCATGAATATAGCCATGTTCGACGTGGATTTCTGCGCCCATCATGGTCAGCCCCTTCAAGTGAAGCGTCACCGGCCGTGTCCCAATAGCACAACCTCCTGGCAACGACACTTTGGCTTCACCGAGACGAGTCAACAAAGGACCCAACGCTAAAATGGATGCACGCATCGTTTTCACTAAAT
>JAOUNC010000466.1 GCA_029881175.1 Nitrospirota bacterium
GGATGTCAGTGAGAAACTCTGCACGGTCTTCCCCGGCTCGGGGGGCAATGCCTCAACCGCCAATTGTAAGCTCCAAACGGCGTATGATTATAAGCAGGGCGAACTTACCTTTCTGGCGGACACCGCCGGGACCGTGCCGGATAATGGCTACACGAAGCACCTCCCCGCCCTGATCAACAAGACGGACCTGCTGCTCATCGATCAGGGCTATTTCAAACTCACGACCTTCAACGCCATCATGGCCAAAGGGGCCTTCTTTGTGACGCGCTTGTTTATTGGCACCACCTTAGAAGATGCCCAGACGCAAGAACTCATGGCCCTCGACACAGTCTTGAGGCAAGCCCCGGGGCCGGTCTATGAACGACCGGTGCGAATGGGGCTGGGCCAGCATCAAACGCGCACCTGTCGGCTGGTGTGCCTACGCGTGACCGCTCAGGTGGCCAATGCCCGACGGCGGCGGTTCAAGACTCACGCCCGCCGCCAAGGCCGGACCGGCAGTCAACGGCATTTGGCGTTGTGTGACTGGACGCTCTTGATCACCAATGTACCGGAGCCCTGGCTACCCCTCCACATGGTGCGGGCCTTGTATACGCTCCGCTGGCAGATCGAGGTGCTGTTCAAACAATGGAAATCCATTCTCCGCGTGCATCAGTCGGCCACCGGCAATGCCCATCGCTTGCGCTGTGAGCTCTACGGCAAATTGATTGCGGCCGTGTGGGTGCAGCGCCTCCATGCGGTCGCCAACACCGCGTTGTGGAATGCCTCCCGCCAAGAGATCAGTCTGGCGAAGTTATACAAACGACTCCAGGAACGCGCATTTCTACTCGCTCAATTCGTGATGGGGTCGTGGACTCAAGCCCGGGGTTATCTGTCCAAAGAGTTGGAGAAGATCCTGCGGCACTGTCGAAAACATCGGCAACGCTCACGGAGAACCACGTTGGAAATGCTCGAAGCAGGCGTCGATCCTCACCTCCACATGGGGCAAGGCCGAGGCTTAGCTTAACAGCTATGGGGTTGCGGCCCGGCTACCTGAAATCCTTCCAATTCGCATAGGGCTTGAATCGGTAAATTTCTCCTCTTCGGTGCGCACAGATGAGGACGACGCCACTCTTTTCAGCTATACACAAAGAGAAATATCTACTATAATATATATTCATGTGGGTGATCTATGAAAAGCGACCGGTTCTAAAAGTCCTTGATCGGCTTCCTGTCGATGTTGTGTTGAAGTATGAAGCGTGGAAACGGATCATTGAGTTGGAGGGGCCTGTAGGCCTTCGATCGATTAAGGGGTTTCACGATGAAGCGCTCAAGGGGGAGTGGAAAGGCTATCGATCATCGAGATTGGGGAAGAAGTGGCGTGTGATTTACCATATTGCAAAAGCACAACTCGAAGTGTTCGTGGTTGAAGTCATGCCTCACACCTATTAACCCAGGAGAATAAACATGGCTATGAATAAAAAGGATTTTGTGCGGGCTAAGGTCAATCGTAAGATTACGCCCGGTGAGATGCTCCAGACGCTAAGAGAGTTACAGGAATTGACACAAAAAGACCTTTCTGCTGCTACGGGTATTTCGCAATCAAACATTTCGGCGATGGAGAACAATGTGAGCCAAATAGGCCGCGATCGCGCGTTGATCTTGGCGAATGTATTAAAAGTTCATCCAGCCGTGATTCTTTTCCCCGACTTTGATATTGCCCAGGTCGCATAGGCTTTCCTCAGATATAAAATTCCCGCCTTGGGCGCGGCTGAGCCGCGTTGCCACATTCGACTTTTTGGCGGCGACTGTTTGAGTCCTTCGGCATGGCTCTGGACAGGCTCCGCGAGTGTCGCCGCCATGTCATTTGGTGCCGGGGCGAAGGTCCCTCGAGGAGGCCGCGAACGTGCGAATATGGCTTTGGGTCCTTTTGCCAAAACAAAAGAACCTCGGCTGCGGGGACGAAACCCCGCATCTCTCGTATAGCCAAATCATTTCCAGTTCGTGGAATGTGCTCGGAATGCTGGTTCTTGTCGCTCCAAACAGATCGAGAGTTAACGGAAATGCCTATAATAAAAAATTCAACGTAAAGGAAGGAAGTGAAATTTAAGGAGTCAGTTTTTTCGATGGAAGGGGAGGGGCTTGAATTTTAAAACTTCCAAGATTTATTTGATTGTAAATTGCATGGTGCCGATGACGTTAACGCTGTGGAGTTCTTGCCCGGGTGAGCCGTAGTAGATTTTGACCAGATAGTTCCCGAGTTTCCACCCTTCTTTGGGTGGAAATATTTCGAAATACCCGAATCGTTGATTCATGTCCAGTTCGATCACGTCTTTTCCCACTAGCGGGTTTGACTCCACCTTCCCATCTTGCATTTCAAACCAAGCGGCTGCAAATTGGGCTGGAGCATCCAATGGTTGCCCTTCAAATACGATATAAAAAATTTCTGTATCAGCCGGGAACTCA
>JAOUNC010000468.1 GCA_029881175.1 Nitrospirota bacterium
TGTTGATGGATGATGACGCGACAGACATGATTTCGGCCTCCCTGTGATCGAAAAATTCACTGTTTCTATTTTTCATATTGTCAATCAACGCTATTCCCTGCGGCAAGTCGCGGGGAATAGCGTTGAATTAACTCTGGTAACGCGGGAAATTCAAAATGGATATCTTCACCTTTCAAGGCTTTCAGAAACGTAATCAAGTCAGTTTTTTCTTGGGCGGTCAGCCCCAGCGGTTTCATCAAAGGACTTAAATTAGAATTTTTCCCGCCCCCCTGATCCCAAAAATCCACGACTTTCTCTAACGTGTTAAAAGCACCATCATGCATATAGGGTGCGGTGTCGACAATGCTTCGAAGCGTGGGGGTTTTAAACGCCCCCTTATCTTCAGGGCCACGAGTCACATAATATCGGCCAAGATCCTCTTTCATTGGGCCAACCTGTGGAACCCCAAGATTATGAAACTGATTGTCCGTAAAATTTGAATCGTTGCGACACAGAATGCAACGGGCTTTCCCTTTGAACAGGGCCATGCTTCGCTGTGCTTCTTCGTTCATTGCCGTGTTATCACCCAAGACATAGTGATCAAAGGTGGAGTTCGTTGAAATGATCGTGCGTTCGTATGCCGCAATGGCTTCGGCAATGCCATGCATGTTGATGCCGGCTCCAAATACGAATTGGAACTGATCCACATAGTCTTTAATGTGGCTGAGTTTGTTGACGACGTTCTCATGAGTCTCTGCCATTTCCACTGGATTGACGATGGGTCCGATGACTTGCTCTTCGAGTGATCCTGCGCGGCCATCCCAAAATTGCACGGGGTTAAACGCCGTATTGTAGACTGTCGGGGCCTGACGCCCGCCGCGCTTACCCCCGACGCCAATAGAAACGTGCTTGGGGTCAGCAAACCCCAAGCCTGGGGTATGACAAAACGCGCAGGAAACCGCCCCGTTCTGGGATAATAGTCCATCAAAGGACAACTGCTCTCCTCACTTACCCTTTGCTTGGTCATTGAGGTTGGTTGCCGGAATGGGAACCGTTGTGGGAAGCGGGCCGATATCCGGCACGCGCATCCCCTCTACCTCAATGATCCCTTTGCTCAACATTGAAGGATCCGATTCCTGTTGTGCAATGCTAGATTCCCCATACACACATATCCCTCCAATAAGGATCCCCAGAACAACCAGAAAATTCTTTTGTGCGTTCATCATGTCCATCTTTCTAATGATTCCAGGGCAGATCACTCAAGTCTGCCACGGAATGATTTATTTTTTGGCCATTCGAATAACCGTTGGGATTAGGGACATCATGATGTACCAACTCGTTATGAATGGCTTCATTGTCATTCTTCTGTAAAAACTTGCATTTCACCTTTCAGACAATGTCCGCTGAAATGCTGATGGGAGTCGATCGCGGTCGTCAAACAATCCTCAATCTGTCATCCCCGCAGTTTTTGGCGGGGATCCATCATTTCCGTCCATTCGCGGGAAACAACGGATGGTTTCCCGCTAACTACCCGCGGGAATGACGGAACGGGGACAAATAGACCTCATCCACAGATTGTGAACTTCATCAGAGAATGTCTGGAAAATAAGGTCTAAAGTTTTACACCTAATTTCTCTTTCGATATTTCCGTTCAATGAAGTGTTTAGCATGATGTCGTTTTCAACGCTCTTGTCGGTTCAATGGCTGTTTAATACTAACCGCTCCCCGGAGATCCCCGGCCTTATATCCCGTTGCGCGATCGAAGGGATAATGTTTCGTCAAGATTTTCTTGATCGGTTCCGGAATGGTCTCTGCCGGTCCATGACACAGCAGGCACTTGGGCTGAATGGCAATGGGTTTCTTGAACCGAAAGTACTGTCCATAGGGTTCGGACACCATTTCGATGTATGTCATGTCTGCCAGGGAATCCCCCGTTGTAGCACGGGCGGAAAATTCTCTCAGAACGTTCTGCTCCCACGCATCCGGCATCCCAAGTAAGGGATTCCGTACTCGGCCCCCCCACGCGTGACTCGCCATCCATTTTCTCGGGGCAACCGGTTGGCAATTTCCGGAGCCAATTCTCCACACACCTTTATGGTTTCTGATGGCCCTCCTTTGCTCATTTCCCGGTTCATTGCCACATTCAATTCTTGCAAGAAGGCTCCGGCGACTTTTGCGGCAGCCTGTTCCCGTTGTTTGGAATCGGCCAGCGCCAGACCTCCGGTCACCGTGGTGACTATGGCCAACGCGCCGACTATGATTTTGATTGTACAAAAGTGGTCGTGGCTCTCATGTTAAGTGTTCCTCGCAGAGGGTTCGTCAGGAAAGAATTCCCCCTCCTTGTAGGTTATGGTTTGAGAGAACGGAGGTAAGCCAAAAGATCAACCAGTTGTGATTCTTCCAGTGCCCCTTCCAATCCGGCCATGGCCGTTCCTTCTCGTCCCTTCATAATGAC
>JAOUNC010000077.1 GCA_029881175.1 Nitrospirota bacterium
GGCGGCGCGACGGTAGTAGTGGGGGCGTTGACGAGTACGCCCGACACGACGTACACGGTGGAACTCTATCGCAATGGCAGCTGTGATGCCTCAGGCTTTGGCGAAGGACAGACGTTGGTCCACACGGAGGCGGTGACGACGGATAGTGCCGGCACGGTGACGTTTGAATTCACCGTCACGCCGGCAATTGCCACGGGTTTTGGCCTCACGGCGACGGCCACAGACCCGCAAGGCAACACCTCGGAATTCTCCAACTGTCTGCTCTATACGGTGCCGCTATCGATCTTGGAGGTCACGCTACAGGGCCCGGGCACAGGCACGGTCACGAGCACGCCGGTGGGCTTGGCCCTCGATGGCACGCCTGGCGCGGCCTGCACGGGAAGCCAAGGGAGCCTGTGTCGGCTTGTCGTGCCGCAAAACACCGTCATTGATCAATTGGTCGCGCAAGCAGGGGACGGCACCAACTTCATTGGCTGGAGTGGAGACAAATGTCGGGGGCAGGAGCCCTGTACCTTCAGTGTCACGGCCCCGCGGACGGTGGTCACGGCCAGCTTCTGTCCCTCGGATGGCAGCGCCTGCGGCTTGCCGCAAGAGCCGGTGGGGTTTGTCTGCCAATCGTACTGGCCGAACTCGGTCACCTGTTCGTGGCAGCCAGTGAGTGCCGCCATTGGGTATCGGGTGTTTCTCGGGACGGCCTCGCGCACGTATACGCAGTTTCAGGACGTGGGGCTGGTCACGACGCATACGTTCACGGGCCTCACGCCGAACGTGCGATACTTCCTCGCGGTGGCCTCGTTGCAGGCGCCAGCGGTCGCGGGGCTTGTCGGGGCGGCGGCCACGGACCCGCCGCTCAGTGGGCTCTCGGGCGAAGTCACCTATGACAACGTGTTGGCAGTGGAGGAGGCGGGCTGGCAGGTGGCGCCGGAGCCCGTGAATGCCAAAAAGGGCCCGGCGGCCTGGAAGGCGTTCCCGGATCCCGTGGAGGTCACGTTGCCGCCGCAAGTCACGGAAAGCTCGGGAGTGTATGTGTCAGAGACCTTGTCGAACGAGGTGCCGAAGGTGGGGAGTTATATCGCGCGGCCCACGTTAGGCTGTCGCCGTGATTACACGCTAACGGTCAACCTGCAGACGTTCGCGCCGGGAGCGGATGGCCCTGGGGCGCAAGGGGTGTTGGTGCGGTACCGGGACGATAGCACCTACTATCGGGTGGCGCTGGATTGGGCGGAAGGAGTGCAGCAACCGCGACTGCGGGTGGTCAAGCAAGACCAGGGGGTCTTTACGCTCTTAGGCGAAACCTTTATCAACAGCACGAGCTTGCATCTGCCCATGCCGAATGAAACGGAACTGCGGGTGGAGGTGCAAGGCGAGCAGCTGACGGTGTTTGTGGGGGGCACGCAGCAGCTCAGTGTCAGCGACCCCACGCCGTTAGAAGGGCTGGGGCTTGGGGTCTATACCTGGCGCAATCCGGACAATAACTTTGATGTCACCAGTAACACGAGTCTCATTAATTTTGCCAATGACCCCCCGACGGACTGTGCGACGTTAGAGGTGGTGCCGGAAGGGACAGGCAGTGGCGAGGTGAGCAGTACGGTCGTCAGTGTGCCGCCGAACACGGAAGCGGTGGAGACGGTGGCCCTCCCGGGGGCGCCGCAGGCGGCCTATCCGGTGGGTACACAGGTGCAGTTACTGGCCACGCCCACGGACCCCAGTGGCGGGCCCTTTGAAGGGTGGCGCGGCTGTGTGGCGACGCCCGTGATGACGCCGACCTTACTGGTGACCATGGATCAGGTCAAGACGTGTCGGGTACGGTTTGGGGGAACCCCGACGCAACTGGTGACGTGGGATGTGGATGCCAATGGGGTGGCAGATGAACGGGATGCGGGCATGCTGACGCGGTGGGCGTTTGGGTTGCGGGGACCGGCGATGGTGGAGGGCTTGGTGGACCCCAATGGCGAGCGAGCGGATGCGGGGGCCATGGCGACGCATCTGGAGCCGGCGCGGATCAGCTTAGCGGATGTCGATGGGGATGGCATGGTGGGGGCGCTGACGGATATGCAAGTGGTGACGCGATTTTTCCAGGCGCGAGCGAATGGGAAGACGGAGGAGGAGATTCGGGCAGATAGCACGTTGTTGACGGGAGTGGTGAGTTCGACAGCTCAGCGGAATCCGATGCAAATCCTCAATCATTTATTCGACAAGTTGCCCAGTAACCGTGAGGGGATCAGTGCGTTAACCGCCACAGAGGCCGAGGGGAGTGTGTTGCCGATAGGTACGATCGCCGAGCCCACCCTCACGCCAACCGTTGCTCCGGCGCCGGTCACCGGCCCTGAGGAAGTCACTAAGTCCGGACGGCGGAAGGGACACCACAATAAAAAAGAGAGGAGGCGAAAATTTCGTCAGTAAAATTAAATGTGAAACTTTAGACTTTATTTACCAGGCATTGTCTGAGGAAGTTCAATATCTGGGGACTAGCTCTTTTTCTCCTCCTTCCGTCATTCCCGCGAATGGACGGAAAAGATGGATCCCCGCCAAAAACTGCGGGGATGACAGATTAAGCATTGTTTGACGACCGTGACCGACTCCCTCAGGATTTCACCGGACATTGGCTGAAAGGTGAAATGCCAGTTTTTACAGATACTATTCCGTTCCTACTGCCGAATGGAACTTTTCGTATGCAAAGAATGAAAGGAATCATCCCATTGCTAATGAAAGTGTTTCCTCGATTCTCTATGCAACCATTTTTCTGGAGTGTTGGGGGTGTGGCATGTGCGATGTTGCTCTTGGGTGACATGTTCCCTGCCCCCAATGAATCGCTAACGTGGGCGCAGACTCCTCCGGTGCTCGATCCGACAGGCCGTTCAGGGGAATCGCCTTCTTTAATTCCCCAAGAGGCTCTGCGGCCCGCCAAACCTTCCCGCCCGATGTTGCCGTCCTTAGAACAATTGCAGGAACGAAGCCTTCAGGGTGTGCCGCCGATTCAAGTCTTTGTCAAGGAATTGAAGGTGGTGGGTTATACCGTATTTTCAGATCAAGAGATTCATGCCATCATTCATCCTTATCAGAATCGACTCATTACGACAGAAGATCTTGAGACAGTTCGGCGCGCGCTGACTCTGCTCTATGTCGATAAGGGGTATATCAATTCCGGGGCCATCATTCCAGATCAGGGTATAGAGGATGGAGTCGTGACATTGGAAATCATCGAAGGTACCTTGGATGAAATTGACGTGGTGGTAGAGGGCGCTAAGCATTTCCATCCATTTTATTTCCGGAGCCGTATACGATTAGGGGTTGAGGAACCTCTTAACGTTCGTCCTTTACAGGAACGGTTGCAGTTGCTGTTGTTAGATTCACGAGTACAACGGCTCAATTCAGAACTCAAGCCAGGATCTCATCTTGGTTCGAGTGAGTTGCATGTTCGTGTAAAAGAAGCGAGTCCCTATCGAGCGTGGGCCGAGTTTAACAATTTTCAATCCCCAACCATTGGTGCGGAACGAGGGTTGGGGACCGTGGCGCATCAAAATCTTCTTGGCTTGGGGGATGTCTTTCAATTTACCTATGGTCAGTCAAAGGGTCTTGACCCGTTGATTGATGGGAGCTATACGCTTCCGATTACACCCTATGATACGACTCTAGAGTTTCAATATCGCCGTAATAATTTTAAAGACGTATCCAATACCTTTAAAGACTTGGATATCAAGAGTAAAACGCAAATCTTTACTTTCACCCTTCGGCAACCGATCTATCGAAACTTGCAGGATGAAGTGGCTCTATCATTGACGGGAGAACATTTAGAAAACAACACCTCTCTGTTAGGTTCGGGCTTTGCCTTTACCCCAGGGTACACTAATAACGGGCATGCGAAGATCACAGCCTTGCGGTTCGCCCAAGAATGGACTCGACGCCAATCGAATCAGGTGTTCGCGATTCGCTCACGTTTTAGTATGGGGTTGGATATTTTTGATGCCACAAATAATCGAGTCAATAAGGACGATCCTGACAGCCATTTTTTCGTGTGGTTAGGGCAAGCTCAATGGGTTCGGCGCATTGATCCGTGGGGTATCCAATTTTTAACAAGTTCGGCACTTCAAATTGCCAATGATAGTTTGTTCCCATTACAACAGTTTGCGGTGGGGGGACGTTTTTCAGTTCGAGGATATCGAGAGAACACGTTAGTACGGGATAATGCCTTTTTATTTTCTGTGGAAACGCGCTTGCCGGTTCTGCCGTCCGTATTTGGAGACAATGTTCTATATTTTGCACCATTTGTTGATGTCGGGCATTCCTGGAATGCTCAAGTCACGACCCCGTCTCCAAAAACATTAGCCAGTGTCGGGACGGGCGTGCGGATAAATATTTTCGATCGGGCCCAGGCTAATGTGTATTGGGGTATGCAATTGAATCATGTGAGTGATCCCCCGCCTGGAGGAAACTTACAAGATCATGGGGTGCATGTGCAGTTTGTGTGGAATCTCTTCTAAATTGAAATTTGCAAAAAGCTTGGAAGAACATTAGAGAACGAGGCGATGTCGAAGCTTACCGCTGCGGCATGTGCTGCCTTCTGCTCTCCACCTCGGTAAGATGAATTCGTTGAAGGAACGGGTTGTGTTGGATCAGCCATTCAGCCTGTTGCCATTCTGATCCAGCCTCCAGTTGCAACCGAGTGATACAGCCTTGTCTCGTTTCTCCCAGAGCTAAGAAAATAAACGCATGTTGGAGTTGGGTGTCATGCGCGGCATGACCAAGTTCTGCTAATCCCGTCGAGCTGAGTTGTATTTTGTTTATTCCCAGGTCCGTCAGATAATTGTACACCTGGGTCGCCTGCTGATGCGCATAGGCCATGTTATAGGCGCGTGTCCCACGCCCATCGCATAGGCCTTCGATGTGAAGCTTCCAATTATTCGTTTCAAGGGTGGTCATGATGTGTTTCAGAAAGCGGGTATTGTCTGCGGAGAACGATTGTCGGGTCTGATCAAAGTATAAATGCCCGGCAGTAATGGGTGGAGGCGGCTCGCTTTTGGGGGATCGTGAAAATCGAGCCTCTTGAGACGTTAGTTCGGGTAAAGCCAATACCGGAAGGTCCAGTTGTTCTATGGGATAGGGCGCGTGACGAAACTGGTGTGTGAACGAATGAGCTTTTATGGTGACGGGGAACAAAAAGAGAAGACAAATTCCCAAGGATATGAACCAAAAGGAAATTTCCGACGAGATCTTCATGAAAAAAAGGCTCTCGAAAAACGAATGGTTGGCTGCTTTACGCTTAGAGGTGATTAGCCAAAATGCGTGATACTGTTCCTCATTATCGGCGAACCTGGTGCTTCCTTGACTGTTAATGCACGAAAGTTCTGTGCCTGCGAGTAGAACTGAGAGAGTGTGCTAACCTGATAAAGAATAGTTAGAGTTGGTAGGTGTTTGATGGAGAAAGACAGGCTCTGGTGTATTCCTATGACGTTAGAACCTTGTATGTGTGGTTGATGTGGTTTAAGAAATGTAGAGGTGGGAATAAGGCAGATGTGAAGAAATGAACAACCATAACAACAAGGCCGTTTCTCTTGTTCTGAGAAACGACCTTGTCATGCCGGAACCACTTTGTAATCCCTGTCAGCTCACAACCGCTACCCTTGATTGGAAGCAGGATTCGTCGAGATGGCATTCCCTGGATCACCCGGGGTAGCACCGTTCTCGTCCAATTGAGACAATTCATCCAATCCGACCTGTTTCAATAAGGTCGAACGAATGTGTTTGAGCGCCCCATTGTTGGGTTGTGCATCAATTTCACGGGAAATTGACCGGATCGCGTCGTACCACAGTCCAGCTGCTGCATACAGCTTGGTCAAATCTTCGGCAGAAGTTTGCGAAGCCGAGTCGATGACCTGGCTGGGTGTATCGACTAATTCAATTCGCCCTCCAGCAATGACATCATTCGATGGACGATCAGGATCCACAACCAAGGCCACAAACCATTGATACGCTTTCCCCTTCTCCAAGGAGAGGGATAAGTCCTCAAGTGCCACATGATGAACGCCACCTTGTTCAGGGGGAGGGAGCACGGTTTCAATTTCCGGCTGAATGCCGTTTTCATCCATGATCGTCAGTTCCAAGGGATAGTCCGAAGCTTTGGACATATACCAATAGAGTGTTGGTTGGGTGGCAATGGTCAGTCCAATGTGATCGGGTGCTAACGCATAGAGGACAGGGAGGTCCTGCCCCGGGCCTCTGGTGGCTCCGCCAATACGTCCGCCTGGGGTACCTCGCCGGGGAGGCTGATATGCCGGCAAGGGTGGTTGTTGGGTAGATTTGGATTGAGCCACGATTACCTGAGAAGCCCCTGTCAGTTTGCCTGGTGATGACGCTGCCGTTTTCATTTCTTTGGGCTGCATAATCTTTGTCGAGTCTTTAGCTAACGCTGGCAGTCCTAATCCCAGAACAACGGCCATACTTCCTAAAAGAATGAAGCGAGACAATCGGTGGTGCGTCATGATAGCCCCTCCTTGATGCAGCGGGATTTCAGTGTGAATCAAAGAATCCCGTTGCAAACAATTCGTGTTCAGTAAATGATTGCTGATGGAATGTATGCAATTATTGTTCATGATCATTCTCCCAGTTAAAAACAGTTTAACAAAATTGAAGACAGGCTGCCGTGACGGACATCACATAGGGAACGATTTTGTGAGTAAATGTTTCTCATACACTTTTAAATAAAGCAAGCCTAATGCCATCTTGGACTAATATCTCTTTTTGGGAAGGGCAAAAGAATTGAGAGGAATAATGCCTTACTTTTTAATGACTTTTGGCCATCTTTTACTTTTTGGGATCATAAAGGCGGGTGCATGGGAGTCAGGACCCAAGCAAGGGTGTCTACGTTGGAGACAATTTATCAGGTGAGTGTGAACAACATGATCACCATGCCGAACTCCAAAAGGTTTCGCCACTCCCATCTTGGTTCCTTCCTTTATCGTGCATTACCTTTCCATGAAAACATTTTATATCTCCCTCGCCCTTGAGGGAGAGGGTAGGGTGGAGGGTGAACGCCCATTGAATGGTTAACCGACCAGAGACGCGAACCAAGGCAGCTCAGTGAAGAAAAAAGTGGCACGCGGGTTGCTTTATATCTCAAACAAGAAAGTTCAACCATTCAATAACCATCGTGCGCACCAAGGAGGGAATATCATGACAATAGCAACCATGCAGGAACAACTCATGAATCTAACAATCAAAATCCAAGAACTCTTTGGCAAAGCCAAAGAAAAAGTTGATCGCATGTTGGCAGAGTTTAATGCCGCCTTGCCAGTATTAGAAGCGCTGGGCCTATCATTGAAAGATTTCAAAATGGGGATGGGAATCATCCCGGAAATCCAAGCCAAACTCGTGGGCTCTCTTGAGGATGTGAAAGAAGACAAAATTGAGGAAATGATTGAACAATACCAGGACAATAAGACCCTCACCACCGTTCTCAAAGCCCTGAAAATGGCCGCGAGCATTCGTAAACGAGTTGAGGGCATTCCTTTCACTGGGATTGAAGTGGGTCTGAAGTTAGGCCTGCCACCGAATGTCTCAGTAGGCTTCGTCGAAAGCCAGGCCGCAAACCAAGTGGAAAAGCATGCCGCCTAATGGTCAGTTGTGATGATGGGGATGTCCATATTGAATGGACATCCCCGCCCGGTGGGGGAGCCTGCCCCCGCAGTGATTAGCAGGGACTGGGAGCCATCCTCTCTCATCCGCCTCCGTCATGCCTGCGCGCTTCTGGCAGCCATTTATCCATAGTTCGGTCATCCCCGCTGGTAGGTGTCGGGGATCCACCCGTGGTTTTGCCATACCTCGCCGGTTGGTAAGCCTGCCCCAGCAGTTATGGCAGGGGGGTATCCTTTCTGAGTTGTGTCATCCCCGACATTAGTCATCGGGGATCCATCCGAGAAGAAACCCAGAGAGACTCCTGCCAACTACCCGTCATGTCTGCGTGTACCTGGCAGGAACCTAGTTATCTGAGATTTTTTCATCCCCACCGAATGGGGGAACCTGCCCCAGTAGTTTTAAACAAGGGGTATCCATCAATAATTACGTGCCGGGTCGTTGTTATGAACCTTCGTTACAACGAAACGGTAATCTCCTCTTCCAAATCGCGGCCAACCAAAAACTCTTCCATCCATTTCGGACTACTAGGAAGGGGAAGGTCCTCCTCAGTTTTGGTTGAAGCCAGATACAGCGCCGTTTGAGTTCGTTCTTTGCTCAACCCAATTGGCGTAAGGTGTTTTGATGCCTGCTCGTTTTTTTGGTCTTGTAAGAACTCTTTCGCAAAAGAATCTTTCTTGGATTCGGATAATGAAAAAGAAGAGGCGTCTTTAATCGGTGACTGTTCCGACGTGAAGTTTTTGTTGGCGTCAGGTAATAATTCCTGAACCACAAATAAATCAGATTCTTGAGAAGTTTGAATATCAGATTCTGGGGCATTTTGGTTTTCGATCACGACCATAGTTGAATCCAAAGAGTCTTCAGAAACCAATGAAGAAGTCAGGCTAGAGGTCAAGGGAACAGGATCATTATCGAGGATGGTGCCGATGCCCTGTAACGTGGCCACTCCTCCCGCCAGAACCGCATTTTGCGAGTTGCTCAGTTCGAGGAAGAAGGTCTCCTCGGGTTCTGGGGCAGAGCCGCCCAAGGTAGTAATGGCCACGCGGGCACTGGTTTGCCCGGGTTGGAAGGTCGCCGTATTGCTGGCTGCGATAAAATCTTCTCCGGCCAGAGCCGTGTCATTGAGCGTTTGGAAATCCACGGTCACGGTATTGGTGGTGGGCGCAGAGAGGGTCAGCACAAACTCCATGTTGGGGCCGAAGCTCCCATTGCCTTCCTGCACCTCTGCATCCGTAATCGAGAGCACTGGGATAAGGTCGGCGCCCGCATCGTCATCCCAGATCGTGGCAGTGGCGACAAGCCCCGCGCCACCCGCCCCAAATGGTGTCCCCACGGGGGCCGAGAGCACCAACGAAAACTCCTCGCTGGCCTCGCTCGCACTATCCCCGAAGACGGGCACTTGCACGGCAGCCCTGGTTTGGCCAGGGGCAAAGGTGAGGGTGCCACTGAGCGGGGCAAAGTCACTGCCTGAGCTGGCGGTGCCTGGCGCGGTGGTGTAATCAATGGTCACAAGATCATCAACGGGTTGACTGAGATAGACGTTAAAGGTCGCCAGAGATTCCGTTCCTGAAGGCCCTTCGAGCAGCTGCACGTCTTCGACGAAGAGGCTGAGTTTGTTATCGGTCCCATCATTGTCGAGGAGGGTGC
>JAOUNC010000078.1 GCA_029881175.1 Nitrospirota bacterium
GGTGACGCGCGTCTGGGGCACCATCTCCCCATTTTCCGTCACTGTCTGATATTCGACCCCTACGACTGAACCATGTACCACAAGGTTAGATTCCTCAGTAAGCGCCTCCAGGTTTCCCGCTTGCGCGGGATCCTCATCACTGTGCGACCAGGCGGTTCCGCTCATGGCCAACCCGGCGACTGCGGTCATGACAATAATTGGTATTCTCAGACTCATGTCAGTTCTCCCTTTACGGTTTCAGGCATCTTCCGATGCCTTGGTTTCTCATGTGACAATCGAGTATAGAAAAAATAAATCCCCCTTTCTTTCTTTCATCCAACCGGAAAAGTCTCAGATCTGAAACATCTCAGAACCAAAGTCTTCCGGCCCTCCCAGCCAAACAAGCTTTTGACGTAGAACGTTTCATAAACATCACGCGCCCTCCTTTCGTTAGATTATATGTAAATAAGTGACTCAGAAACTTCGGCTGCTCTCGCTAATTGAGGGCGGCCCCTCTTCAAACATAAGAACATTTGCAACGAGGCAACAAACCGGAGGACCCCGCAATTGATGGCAGGTTCGATTACCATGAGTTGTGGGTAACAAAACAGTCATAAAACCGCCTCTAAAGAGGGATTATCCAACGGGAAAAAATGTTTTTTTAAAATTTAGAAATACGTTTCAGATGGTTTGTCGTCCTCACTACGATAATGGTTCAAAAAAATTTTGTAACCTATATCATAAATAAGTAAAAATGTAGTGATCAATTTATATGCCAAAAAAGCAATCGGCATAAGTGCTTGAAATAAAAGGGTTTTCAGAATTAATATATTTGATGATAAAAATTCACCGATACATTTGTTATCCAATAAGATACTCCTCACACCCTCATTCCAAAGGAGAAAGACGCAAAATTCTAGAGACCGCAAGGAGTATTTCTGTCCATTAAATAAAGAGAAGGGAAGCTCCGGAAGGCATGGAGGACGTGGAATTGGGCGAAATAGAAATACCCACCGAAGGCGAAGCGCCAGAGCTTCAATAAGCATTCTTCGAATTTTCCGATCCACGGTGTGCCCCTTGAGAGGACTTACAGGTTCTCCCAAGGGGCTCTTTTTTTAAGTTTCTTCAAGCGTTGCGCGATACATATCAAATACAGAACATTTCATTTTCCTGTTTTCCTCATCGTAACAATTTCCTCTACTGTTGCCGCCAGCTTGAAACACATCGTTCCCCTTACCGGTCATTCCTGATGAGTCGCGAGATTTGGATCGAACGACCCAAGGATACTCTTAAAGAAGGCCACAGTAGTCGGAAGCCAAACCATTGGCTTAAGACCGTTTTACTCAAACCTCAGTGAAGACGGGCTACCGGCCAAAGTAGAGCAAGCGACTCTCCCAACCAACGCTTTACATCCCAAGTGATTCACCGAGTATCGAAATAGATGCCAATTGTGGGACACCCGGGAATGGACCTGCTGAAACTTGTTGCCCTCTTGGTTCAACTTGCTTCTCCTTTCAAAGAACGAAACGCCTAATGATAGCTGACGTTTTCCCCCTTAGGATCAAATAGATGGACGAGACGTTTCGCTGGCACCCGTTATGGCATTGTCTTTGCTTAAACAACAGATTAGCCGTTTTTCCCTCAGAAAACCGGCCATTTTGCAGACAATCTCCCACACTGTGATGTGGGAATAGAACACTTTTTCACAAAAGGTCGTGCTAATCATGGTTGAACAACCCGTCAAACGCGCCCCGGCTAACCTTCCTACATGGTGGCACCGAGGACCATCCGGTCTCGTGGAAGAATGGGAAACGCGAGTCCCAGAAGAGGAAATCACTAAACGGCAAGATCGCTGGCGACCCACTCCCTCCAAAAACGCCAACCCACAAAAGGCAACGACGGCCAAGCCCTGATCTTCGCTCTGCCAATTTCAACGTTCTCCTGAAACGATTCAGGTTTTCCCCCATTCGATTGCGCTCTACACCTCCCCACTGATTCTCCCCAATATGTCTGAAAGGGAAGACGCCAACAACCCACAACAAATATAAGATGCATTCCGAACCCAAACGAGGTGAGGGTACGGCCATGAAAATTGGCTGCATTGCATCTGACCTCAATGGCCCAGCTGACTGAATTGGCTAAAAAGAACTCCTTCTCATGTGGCCAATGCCGGCCAGACGGCCATGAAACACTCACTACGCCCCCTCACGAGATCCTCTCACCTAAAAACGGCAGTTGGCAAGTTCGGAACCCTTCGACACGCCCACTCCGCAGACTGCTCAGGACAAACGGACTCTTCGGCATTTGGGTGAATGCGTCAAAAGCCGTTCGTGCTGAGCCCTGAGCTTGCCGAAGGGTCGAAGCATAGGCGGTGTATCACCACAGCAACTGCCGTTTTTTTGGATAAAAAACATTGAAGGGATAGAGAGGGAGTCTCACCCTTTTTCTTTCTCTGTGCAATTGCACAGCTCCTAAAAAATGACGTAAGGTAGACAAGTGAACTCTGCTGAGGGAAGTGGCAGTTACTTCAGAAAGGTGCGAAGTTGAAAACCCAAGTACGATTTATCCGACTGGCGTCGATATCCTACTTTTGCATTCTCTCAGGTCTGACTGCCTTCATTGCCCCTCCTCTTCTTCTTGCCGGCCCTCCTAATGTTGTCCTTAGTCGACCCATTCATTTTCCGACGATCCATGGCAATCCCGTGACTCTCTCACCAGGCAAATATCTGATAGAGCAAGCCGGACCACAGGAATTACGGGTCACCGCTGCAGCAGATAAACAAGAATTTCTCATTCAAGCTCAAGCGCTCACCCATGAACAATATGAATTGTTTTCCCCCATGGCCTTAACCCGCTACGGCAAAAACCATGAATTTCTGATGAATCTTTTGCTCCCTGGAGGGATTCGACTCGAAGCCACCGGCAGCTCAAAAGACTTACCAAAGCCCACACCTGTCCAAGAGCCGCCTCCCATCGCACCAGTAGGAGAACTGCCCATACCACCAGCGGCTCCTGCTCCAGTTGAACCACCCCCTGTAGCCGCGATCATTCCTGACCCGGAACCGCCGGCACTTCCCCAGCATACGCCAATCCCCGATCCACCACCGCCCTCTCCCGTTCTCATTGAGGAATCCCCGGTGATGCCGTATCAAGCACCTGCTCCCGACCAACCAGGCCTACGCATTGACGGAAACAGTCCCGACCCGCAATTCCCATCAATCTTTGTATTAGCCCCGAACCATATTGGACTCACCAGTCAGGAACAGCCTGTTCTCTATTGGCATCTGTCCCAGGGCGCTCAACATCCCCTGGATGTCATGATTGCAGAGGAAGGCCATTTAGACCTGCTGCTGGATATTCGATTACTGCCTCCCCTCCAAGCCGGTATCCATGAACTCCGATTAGAAGACTATGGCATCAGCCTGGTTCCCGAAGTCCCCTATCGGTGGACAGTGCGAGTAATGGTTCCTCAAGCCTCAGCAACCATTACGGCCAGTGGAGCGATTCAACGAATCAAGGCCCCTGCCGGCTCCCCGACTGCTCTCCTCAATTCACCGGAAGGCTATGCACAAAAAGGGCAGTGGTACGATGCGATCACCGCCCTACAGACCCTCCTCCAAGCCAAACCCGGAAACACCGCCCTACTCGCTCAACGGGCTGCCTTGCTGGAACAAGTCGGCCTCACCGAAGCCGCCGCCTATGGGCAACAAACCCAGACCCCGTAACGCCTCCCCACCAAATTCCGGTTTACCCTCTCCCAAAAAGTCGGCAGCTGCCGAGCCGAAAACCGGCATCTCTCCTACATTGTCAGAATTTCCCGCCACGAATCCCTAGACTCTTCAGTTCCAGATTCGTCAAAAAAACAGGTGAACCTTTTACCTCAATCACACGACTCACAAAGAGTAAGGAGATCTCCTGGAAAATGTCTCCAATTAGGTCGTGACAGCGCCAGACCCGCAGCCCTCCTTTCGAGGGGGTTGTGGGCTTAGGTAAATAGGTATAGGGTCACCACCCTATTGAGGCACAAAAATCCACAAAAAGAACCTGATCCCCCAACACCAATATTCAGAAAGGTATCCCCCAATGATCCTCACACCCATCCGAAACGAAAAACGTCACAGTGAGCCACCAATAAGACAAGTAGCCAAGAAAAGCCAAAACATACTGTGCGGGCTGGTATCGGGGCTGCTGATGCTGACAGCCGGAATCCAGGATGTCGACGCCGCCCGCGTAATAGGCTCCGGCCTGTCCTCCCCGACGAGAACCATCACGTTTTCCGAGGTTCGCGTTCCTTCTGGGGCGGTCGTCACCACGCAATTCGCACGATGGGGGGCGGGGGTCACCTTCGGCAGCCGGTCATCGACTGAAGGACTCTATTTGACGACTGCCGGTCATCCTGGCCAAGGCCTGCAGAATTATTTCCCAGATACCTACAATCCCTTCGTGCTCAAATTCGATCAACCCGTCACGGCTGCGGCGTTCGAGATGACGACCAACGGTCACACTGATAGTTTTACGGCACTGCTCAAGGGTGTGGTCGTCGATACGTTTTCCGTAAAAACCGGGGGCTGGGATTTTTATGGATTCACGGGAATCGTGTTCGATGAAATCCAGGTCCACATTGGTCAAGGCCAGCACACCAACGATCACATGCGATTGGACAATCTTCAGATTGGTGCGGCGGCCCCGGTCAATTCTGCACCGGCGCCCGTGGTCGACCAACGGGTCGTGAACATTGACTTTCAGCCTGGCGGTAACACTTACAGCGGAGTGGGGGCGTTGGGCGGCGCGTCCGACACGCGCTGGAACGCCGTTGGTCCTGCTGGCGGCAGCAATCTCACCTATGCCGATGGATCACCAAGCACCGTGGCGATTACCCCATCTGGGTACAACGCGGGCTACGCCAACAATCAGCAGATCAACCCGCTACTCAATGATTGGATTTACAGCACATCGACGACTGAACCCACGCTACGGATCTCTGGGCTCGCTCCTAATTCGCTCTATGATATTGCGTTCTACAATGGTTTTTATTGGCAGGACTATACGGTTCAGGGTCAACAGGCTGGAGTTGCGCAGACCAAGCCCGTGGCTGCTCAGGGATCTGCGGGCGCACCCCCGTTTCCTCAAGGGACCTATGGAATACTTCAAGGTGTCAGGTCGACCGCGTCCGGGACGATTTCGATTACTACCGCAGCAAAGCCCGGAGGGAATTATGGTGTCGATGAGACGATTGCTGGTATGCAGATTCAGAAGCAGTCCACGGCGGGGCAGATTGCTGCGCCCCCCACACCCAGTGCCCCCACAGCCTCCCTGGTTCCCGATGGCGGGTTCGAGGTTCCGCTCACTAGTACTCTTGTCGGAAAACCTGTTGGCAGCAAGATCGGCGGTTGGACCGTCATCGGCCCGGCAAACAGCACCTTCCTAGTCAGCCTGCCTGCCTGGAACAAGATTCCAGCGCGAGAGGGCAAAGTGGCGGTGCACATCGGCGGCTACTTGAGAGCCGGTGGCGTCAGCCGCTCGTTCGCCACCCGAGTCGGCACCACCTACCAGATCAGCCTCTGGGCGGTGAACTCGCCGAACAGGGGCACCGGTACCGGCAAGGTGAGAGTGCACGGAGGTGGGGAGTTACTGAACCAACAGTTCCAAGCGCCAGCGCCACCTTCCTGGAAACAATCGTCCTTCTCCTTCACAGCGAGAGCGTCGACCACCACGATTGAGATCCAGAACGTCTCCGGTGGGCTGACCATCGACGACGTGACCGTCACGCCGGCTCCCACCATGTCACTTACGCACCCTCGAAACCCCATCGCCACGGATGTAGGATCATGGACTAATGGGAGGATAAGGATGGACGCACTGCCGTTCGCCTCCCAGGGGGCCAATACTGCTACGGGGTGGAATATTTACAAGGATTGCTATGGGAAAGAGAACTGGCATCCACAGCATGTTGTGCGTTTAGCGAATAAGAACGGGCTGGCCTATTTTATGGTCGCTCAGTCAGACAAGGGCGGCGGATTTATCACATTATTACAGACTCATCCCAATCAGCTAGATTCAAGCACGGACCTCATCAAGACGCCGCCGTCCGGAGGAAATACCGGCGCGTATATTTGGGCGGACGGTTACCCATCAAATGGGGCGAATCCGATTGGAAGCTGGAATCATCCGGGAAAGATGGAAGTCATTGGCGGTTTGTTAGTCGTGGCGGCACAGAACTGGTCAACGACCTGCCCAACAGGATCAGGCTTGGGAAGCTCAATTGACGCGTTACTGTTCTACGACGTCAGAGATCCTGAAAACCCAAAATACCTCGGGAAGATTAATGAAGACGAGCTAGGGGTCAATGAAATCTCTACTGTCGGAATTGTAAAGACTCCCAACAACACTTATATCCTCACCGCCGGTGGGGACGGGCGCTATTCCACTTGGAGAGCGCAAGAGATTACCACGGATATCAAGAAATGGACGCGAATTCCGACTCCAATAGCCGAATCGTTCAGTGGTCAACATGGCATGAATTTCAATAGCTATCAAAGGACGACCAGAATCGGGAACTTATCTCCTCGCGCCGGCGAGGAACGGGTCATGTTCTTCGATGCCGACGGGAAATATGACAACTTCATGATTCAGGAATATGTATATGACGCTGCCACTGGATTTCTTAAGTTAACAGGAACAAAGCAGTTTCCTATTGGTGCGCATAACCTCGGCAACGGACTCATTGGGGCGGACCGCGATTGGGACGCCGACTCTCTTTACGTGACACGATATGGAAAGCCAGTAATCTATACGATTGAAAGCGCAGGTGGTGTCCACGGCAGGGTTTTTCAGCTGCATAATAAGTAAGCTAAAGGGGACAGTCCTCCGAACTAGAACCGTTTGTTGGACAAGCCCGTTCTTACTGTTTGGTTTGATTTTCGCTATTGAAAATCAACCAAAGGTTTAGGGTCAGGAAGCATGTTTGATGATAGAGATTCGTTGCTGGTTGGTTCATGCCCCGACCTATCGGGATAGCCATAGAGGACCATGCGCATGATCATGTGATGAGTCGTATACGTCGCCCACATGGTTTTTCACGCAGCGGCGTATGACCACCCTTGTTTGCCACCCGTTCGCTCATAAAAATCCCCACATCTTCGAATGTGGGGCTGGAGAGCTACCCTCTTAAATCCACCGCCTTTATGCAATTCGGCATTACTCCGCAATCCATCCTCACAAGACTGCGCTTGAAGCACGCCTGAAGGTGGGCAGATCTCTAGATTCAGCACGTTCACTCTTGCCTATCCGGTCTGATTTCGTCTGACTCCAAAATATCCAGACATTGTTGCTTCATTTCCGAGCCTTGAGATGACAGAGAATCGGTTCAAAAACTCTGATTTACTTCACATTATTATCCTACCTCAGTACACTACCCACTATCCCAAACCGCATATTCCCGTTGAATGTAAAAATGTTTGAACCCCTGAGGACATTCATGCGACAGACCTGATAACAAACGAACATTAATCAACTCGATTCTTGTATACCAAACTTGGAAAGAAATTGAATGATGCGAAGCCTCTTTGTAGTCTTTACCCTAAGCCTGTTATTCCACACTTCCGTATCGCAAGCCGCCGACCCCAACACCACCAAACAGATTCAATTATTACAGCGGCAGGTGACTGCGCTCCAACAAGAATTGCGCACAGTCCGAGCCCTTATCAATGTCGCCAAAGATGGCACGCTATTTATTCGTGCCAAACAACATAAACAAGAGGTGACCGGAGGAAATTCAAGGAATACCGTGAGCGCCGATCAACTCACTGAGGTGGGAAGATCACAAACAGAAACGATAGGTCTGAACCAAAACCTCACCGTCGGAACGAATCAAAGCACGAGGATTGGCAAGGATATGGCCCTCACGGTTGGCCAGAATCTGACAGGAAATGTGGCGAGCAATCGGACGATGGCTGCGGGCAAACAGATGATCATCACGGCAGGCGACCGCTTGACCCTGCAAGCCGGCAAATCCTCCATTGTCCTCAACAAGAACGGGGATATTGATATTCAAGGGAAGGAAATTTTCATCAAAGGGTTGGGCCAAGTCATTATTAAGGGATCCAAAGTTACCACGAATTGAACGTATAGTCTCCACTTCACCCATGCAATTCAGTGGAGAGTGAAGAATGAAAAGTTTCAACACCCTACAAAAGGATTCACATATCAAGAGCAGGTCTCTACTTTGGGGAGGTCAGTGGCCTGTGCACCCTAATATTTCCCCCTCGCGAAAGGAGCGAAGAATTATGAAAAACGAGTATTCTCCAACCCTCATGCATTGGAAAGGTTTAGGCATTGCGGCTTTCTGCCTGACGTTTGCTATCGGATGTTCTACCACCCAACCTTCCCTCTCAAGCGAGGGCCCATTGGAAGAGATCCAAGAAGTGGAAGCGGGCAACGATCCCGAAGTTGCGGTGGCCGATTCGGGTGCCCCCCAAGACTGCGTTGAAAACGACGCACGCCCAGCCTGCCACGTGAAACCTCGAGGGCTCGGCTTTATCCCCATTAAGGTGAAGAGCGAGACCAGCCAACGATGTTTACGGCCCAGCGGCGGCAGTACAAATGAAAACGTGGAAATTATTCTGTCCACTTGCTCAAATACTAATAGCCGCCGCTGGTACAGAGAACAAGGGGTGTATGCAGGCGGAGACAAAATCATCAATATGCACTCGGGAAAATGCATCGAACGGGTCGGAGCGTACTTACGCCAGCGAACCTGTGCCAATTCCTCCAATCCCACCAGTGCTCATAATCAAACCTGGGTATTCCAAGGGACCCCACCCTTCGGAAGCGGAGATTTTCTGAAATCCTGGACATCAGAAGGCGGATGCGCCCGTGCAATGAATTCAACAAGCGTCCGAATGTCGACTTGCCAAAACGATGCAAACCGGCGGTGGTATCAAGCCGCTTTTTAAAGAGAAACGACCAGTAGGCAACCGAAAGGGCAGGAAGGAGGGATGCTCCTTTCTGCCCAAGGGAATCGTAGCGTTCCCTCTACCAAAAGAGGAGTGTCTCCCATGCGAAGTCTCATCATTCCCCTTGCAACAATGGTGTTTGCTACTCAAATGTCACTAGCCTTGGCCGCCGACCCGAGCTTTCGACAGGCGCAGCCGCGTCAGATGGCCCCACAACGAGGAAGCGCCATCCCTCAAATACAACACACACCGGATTTTCTGTACCAACAAATCACGGCCCTGCGAGAACAAGTCACCAACCTTCAAGGTCAAGT
>JAOUNC010000079.1 GCA_029881175.1 Nitrospirota bacterium
CTGACAATGATGGCTCGCACCCGTGTGGCTTGCAGAAGCTGTTTAACTTGCATTTCGAATTCATCGGGTGAACTCGGATCTAGCGGTTGTACCTGGACTCCTCGGGATTGTAAGGCCAAGATTTCTTTGAGCACCGTAGAGTTTTCATGGGTAGTCGTGAGGATGTGGTCTCCAGCGTTCCAATTGATGCGAGATAAGACGAGCCAGCTGGCGGTGGTGGTATTTGGGACAAAGGCAATGTGTGTTGCCTCCTCGACTTGTAGCCAATCCGCAAGTTGTTGGCGGCAGCGTTGGACCGTGTTGCGGTAATACTGGACGCCTTCATTGGAATAGAGGAGTCGGCTAAATTGCTCGAGAGTGGCCGTGACCTCTTGCTGCACGGCTTGGTTGAATGGGGAAAGTCCCGCGACGTTTAAATAGATCATATGGCCCTGTTAAAAATAATGACTCAGAACAGATATAAAGAGGTTATCTGTTTTTGATGAGACGGCATCGTGCTCACTCTTCTATTTTTTTTCAAAGACTACGACATAGGGATCTGATTCAAGACGGTCTCCGCGCCAGCTTGACCGCCGCGGCAGATTGCCGCTCAACTCATAAAACTGTTGCTGGATGTCGGGACGGGACAAAAATTCAATAAGCCAGAACGCCATTTCTTTATGTTTTGAATGTTTAAACACCACCAGGCTTGAACCGCCCGCTGTCGAGGCACCCGGACCCGAAGGCCCCGGCAAGATGGCTGTCATCCACTTATCCTTTAGTTCGGCAGGCAACCGGCGGCGGAATTCACCGATATTCCACGGCCCAGTCAGATAGAAGGTAAAGTAGCCGCGTGCAAATTCATCCCACACATTGGAAATGGCAGATTCACTGGCAGCCGGAGCCAGTCCCTTACGAAAAAAGTCGAGATAAAAATCAAGGGCAAACACCAACTCGGGGCTGGAAAAGTTTCCATACCGATCACCCTCCCGCAGCAACGGCACACCCTGCTGAAGAGCGAGGGACACCTGCATTTCAAAATCATTGACCGGCACGAACAGGGCAAAGTTGTTATTCCCGACGTGGTGCTTCACGGCCGTTGCCGCCTGCATCCACTCAGCCCAGTCACGGGGAGGGCGACCAATTCCGGCGGCCCGGAGAATATCCTGCCGGTAAAAGAGCAGCCGGGTATCCACATACCAGGGCACGCCGTACAGCGTATCGGCAATCCTATTCGTCGCCAAGATACCGGGGAAATAATCCTGTTCCTCAATCACGGGAGAAGCTTCTGCCATCTCATCCAGACTGGCAATGGCATGGAGCGCCGCAAATTCCGCTATCCAGGTATTGCCCATCTGGGCGACATCAGGCAGTGAGTCTCCGGCAAATGCCGTCAGCAGTTTTTCATGGGCCGCTGACCAGGGAACCTGCTGGACTAGGACACGGACACCCGGATTCTCGCGTTCAAACTCTTTGAGCAGCTCAGGGACTATTTCCCCTTCACGGCCCATAGCCCAGAACTTGATTTCCAGAATGTCACTCTCGCCGCTCCCGTTTGTGCATGCGGCAAACATGGCACCCAGCGCCAGCACGGCAACGACAAGCATGACCGGTGTTTTTCCGCCCCATCTTTTCTGCCAACCTGTTGTCATGCTGTACATTCTGCGTGGTGACTGAATGAACGAATGGCTCTGGCGTCAGCCGGTACACCTGCGATTGTCCGGATATGCTGTAGCCTCACATACGGCGCGGTAGTGTCAATGTGATCGGGGATTGATTGGCGGGGGGTAATCAATACCGAAACGCCCGGTTACCGGGGGAAAGCAACCTCGATGGCTAGGGAACGACAGACTCTGAAATGTTGATTCGGCTCATCGTATTTCCCATTCCTTCGCGGTCAGCTCAGTTGATCATAGCATTTTTATCCCTCGTCTCGAATATGAAGGATCAATCTTTTCATGGGGAAGGGGGCAGGTGGTCCGGTATCAGTGGCCGGTGTTGAGAAGGGCCTACTTTAACAGGGGGTTAAACTCTGCTGAATAAATTAAAATCTGTTTTGGGACCTGTTTCGTATTGGTGGCTGGAAGCGATTAACTAAAATAGTCGCCATCCGATCTTACAGGCAGTGTCAGATCGGGGCGTGCTTTGATCAATTGAACTCACAGTCGTAAGCGGACGGTTTATCGAAAGCTCTGCGATGACGCCTAACGAATTGCATCACTGGACCGTCTACTAGTGGCTGATCATTCCTCAATGCCGTCCCATGTAACCAAATACCGTATTCAGCTACATTAAGATTAAAGCAGAAAAGAGACCCAAACCCCAGAAACAGGTTTAAAACAGACTTTGCCCCATACGGAGTGCTGGCGCGGACGACCTAAGTTGTTGATTTAATTGGTGCCCCCGTGGGGGCTCTATGGGGCCGGCTGTGATCCTCGTGTCAAATTTTCTATTTTTTGCAAGAGAGCCAACGATAGGGTTTTAGGCAGGCTAGGGTTTTCGGGCTAATGCGAGACTGATGAGTTGGTCGGGGTCGGTATACCATTTGACCAACTCAAATCCGGACGTGTTGAGTATGTCCTCGGCCATGGGGCGATCATATTTTGTACTGAGTTCGGTGCGAATCTCTTCGTCTTTTTTGAGCGGCACAGAAATGTCCAGATCTGGAATGTCGATTGTTTGATCCTGGGTCGATCGCAGCCACATTTCAATGCGATGGTCTGCAGGGTTGTAGCGTGCCACATGGTCGAAATTCGCTGCATCGCATTGGGCTCCCAGTTGGTTGCGAAGGACCCGGAGAATGTTCTTGTTGAATTTCGCGGTGATGCCTTGTTGATCATTATAGGCCGCTTCCAATCGGCTGGGGTCGGTAATGAGTTGAACGCCGAGTAAGAAAAAATCCCCCGAAGACATTTCTGTATTTACTGATGTGAGAAACTCTTCCGCTGCTTTCGTGGGAAGATTGCCGATCGTGCCGCCCAGAATGACGACAAGCCGTCGGCCGCCTTCGGGAATATGCTCGAGATGGACGAGGAAATCTCCGGCTACTCCATGAATCTGAATGCCGGGATATTCCTGCACCAGTTCTTCCGAGACACGGCGAACAATGGTTTCATCGACATCGAACGGCACGAAATAGCGCAATTGGTCGGCGCGGGCCATGGCATCCAACAGCACACGGGTTTTGGTTGCTGCACCCGAACCTAATTCCACGAGTTCCTCGGCACCACTGAGTGCAACGATTTCGTCGGCCCATGTGAGAAGCAATTGGTGCTCGGTCCGCGTTTGGTAATATTCAGGCAACTCACAAATTTGCTCAAAGAGCGTCGATCCACGTTCGTCGTAAAACAACTTGGACGGCAATGTCCTTGGGCTTGCCAGGAGACCGGTCTTGACGATATTTCTGAGGGTGTCAGGGTTTTCTCGTGTCATGGGGACGTCAATGGTAATTGATGCCTCAGTTTTTGACTTCATGCATTCCTCCTGGTTCGAGAGCGGACAAATAACCTTGAATCAATGAATCTATCGCTTGGCTGTCATGGTCGTGTTGGCCACTTTCAAAAAAAAATGAAGAACGGCATTCGACTTAAAAAGAGGGAAAAAGAGCAAGAGCAAGAAGGGGAAAAAAGAAGTCAGCAATATCAGATAACTCATTTCACTATACCGCCCATTTTTCATTGATGCAACCAATATTGGGGAGGCTGTCGAACAGATGGAATGAACGAAAGTACATTGGGTGTCACTAGACGTTGATTTATTTTAGCGGGAGGCTTCCAGGCCTCTTGGTTGCACGAGATGTTCAATCCACCCCAGTAGGCCATCCACAGTAAGGGCCAAGATGGTAGCGGGTAAGGCGCCTGAAAGAATGAGATGCACATCGGCTAATTGTAGCCCGGAGACAATGGGGACGCCCAATCCTCCTGCTCCAATAAATGCTGCAAGTGTGGCGGTGCCCACCGTCCATATGGCGGATGTCCGAATGCCAGCCATAATGGTGGGAGCCGCAAGGGGAAGGCGAACTGATAGAAGGATTTGCCATTCAGTCATGCCGAGGGCGCGACCGGTTTCGACCACACTAGGGGCAGCGTCGCGTAAGCCTGAAAACGTATTGCGCAAAATAGGATACAGCGAGTAAATCCACAGAGCGATGATGGCCGGCAAGGCACCCACCCCAAAAAGTGGAATCATAAAGGCCAATAAGGCAATGGAGGGAATTGTTTGCGACATGCCGATGATACGAATCATCGTTTCGGCGCCTTTGCGCCATCGTTCCAGGAGCAGTGCCAGTGGGATGGCCAGTGTAATACCCAATAGTAATCCAATCCCTGCCAGCCACAAATGTTCTCCGGTTCGAAATAATAGGACAGCACGCCGTTCCCACATATAGGAAAAGAACGATTCGGTGTCTTTCATGGTTGTTGTCGTGGGCTGATGTTTTTCGTTGACCAGGTGAAGATCTTGTAGGGCCTCAAAAGCCACATGGGGGATCGCTTCCCCCTGTTCCTGAATTCGAAGGTTTAATTCCCGCATGCGTTGAGGACTGAGGGCATTGGTGAGTAAGCTGAGGACTTTTCCCAATTCTGGATGTTGCTCTAAGGTTTCTCCGCGCACCAGAGCCGTGGCGTCATAGGGCGGGAAAAAATGGCGGTCGTCCTCCAGGACGACAAAGTCGTACACGGCTAATCGGCCGTCCGTCGTATACGCATCCAGCACATCGACATCGCCGTTATCGGTTGCTTGATATTTTAAGGATTGTTGCATGCCGACGACTTCACGAAATTGCAGGCCATACCATTGTTTCAGTCCCGGCAGCCCATCAGCACGTTGAATGAACTCGTAGCCAAATCCCGCTTTTAATTGAGGCGCGACCCGAACGAGATCAGTAATGGTGTGAATGTTGAGAGCGTGGGCGCGATCCCGTCGTAGGGCGAGCGCGTAAGAATTGTCAAAGCCAAGCGGTGTAAGCCACCAGAGATTCCAGCGTTTCCGAAATTCTGCACGCACGCGGTTCAAGGTATCCACTGGATCCTGTAGCGATGGTTCGCCCAGGATTGTCATGAGACCGGTTCCCGTATATTCAGGATAGAGGTCAATGCCACCAGTGAGTAACGCTTGAAAACAAATTTGTGTGCCGGCAAGTCCCAACCGGCGTTCAACCGTTAAGGCGGTTTGGCTTTCGATCAATTGTGCGAACATTTCTGCCAGCAGGCGATTTTCTAAAAAGTTTTTTGAGCCCACAATGATCGTGGTGCTGGATGAAGCTAAAATCGGACCTATCCAAATGAAGAACACCAATGCACTGCATAGGCTGCCCGTTACCCATCGAGCCTGCGATGCCCGAATGTCAGATCTGTTCAAAAGCCAATGCCTCATATCAGTCTGGTCATGCCAAGCGATGTTCGACAAGCGAGGTCACATAAGGGGTGGCAGGTGAATCAATCAGTTCCTGTGGGGTACCCATTTGATGAATGTGTCCATCTTTTAACACGGTAATTCGATCACCCAGACGAAAGGCTTCGGCCATGTCATGAGTGATCACGACCATGGTTTTGTGGAGCGTGGTTTTAAGGACGAGAAATTGTTCGTGCAATTCATGGCGGGTCAAGGGATCTAAGGCGCTAAAGGGTTCATCTAACAAGACAATAGGAGGATCCGCCGCTAAGGCTCTCGCGACGGCTACCCGTTGGCGTTGTCCGCCTGAGAGTTCAATAGGGTAACGGTCGGCGATTTGTGATGGATCTAAATTGACCAGGGGAAGCAAGTCGTTGAACCGTTCATGCTGCTGATCAATTGGCCATCCTAATAATTGGGGGACTAAGCAGACATTTCGTTGAATGGTCCAATGGGGGAAGAGCCCGCCATCTTGAGGGATATAGCCTAGTTGGCGGCGGAGGGTAATAGGATTTTGATGGCGAGCTGGAAGGCCTTGAATGAAAATTTGGCCTGAAGAAGGTTCAGTGAGACGATTCAGTAATCGCAGAAGAGTCGTTTTCCCTGATCCGCTCTCTCCAATGAGCGCCATGGTTTCGCCCTGTTTTACAGCCCAGTTGATATCTTGAAGCGCATATGTCCCGTCAGGAAATTGTTTGCTGAGTTGCCGGGCTTCAAGCTCCCAGTTGTGTGTCACAGGGGTTCCAGATGTAGTCGTGAGGACAACCCTCACATCAACAGAATTTGTGTATGCGCAGCCCTGGGGCTTCACGCTAAGCGGATGTGTGCAGAATAGCAAGGAACCGCTATGGAGGCTACCCAAGGCAAGAACCAGGGCAGAGTCAAGATCATACTTCTTGGCGACAGGATGACTCTCATTTGAACGATGAAAGCGGTGAAGGGGAACTTTTCGAATGTGTTCAAGTTCGGTATAGTATCGAAAGCCCCGTATGGGGCTTTTCATTCGTGCGAAAACTTTTAATTTTTCATTGTTTTGCATTCATGAGTGAGGTCAAGTATGACGACATTATGTTCTAGCCTTCAACGGGAATTGGAGAAAGCCCGGAGACGGACAGATAGTCTATTTGCACTGATAAGCCCGGAGGCCATGTATGCTCGTCCGATTCCTGAGCGGCATCGATTGATTTTTTATCTAGGGCATCTCGAAGCGTTTGACTGGAATCAATTATGTCGCTGGACGTTGGGTAAACCTGCATTTCATTCTTCATTTGACGAATTATTTGAGGCGGGTATTGATCCGGTCGTGGGTACGGCTTCGACCGATACACCTTCTGATTGGCCAACAATCGGTGAAGTGGAAGACTACAATACACGAGTGAGGCAAGAGGTCGATCGAGCCTTAGAGCATGTACCAGAGGAGATGGTTCATGTGGCGATTGAACACCGTCTCATGCATGTCGAAACGACCGTGTATTTATTACATCAATTGGATTCCAGTCAGAAACAGACGCCTCTTTCCGTACCGCTTTTCTTACATGGGCAAGCTCCTTCTGAAGAAATGATAGAGATCCCAGAAGGGTCGGCCCGTTTAGGTCGTCGTTCTGAAGAGGGGTTTGGTTGGGACAATGAATTTGAGGAACATGAGGTCTTCGTTCCCGTCTTTGCGATGAGTCGCTATAAAACCACCAATGGCCAATATCTGCAATTTGTGAATGAAGGAGGCACGCCTCCTGCCTTCTGGAAACGTCAAGGCGATCAGTGGGTGTTAGAGACGATGTTCGAACGTGTGCCATTACCACTTTCGTGGCCGGTGTATGTGACCCATCAACAGGCGCAGGCCTATGCCGATTGGAAGGGATTCGCGCTTCCCACGGAAGCGCAGTTTCATCGTGCGGCGTATGGAACTCCCTCTGGTATTGAGCAGGAATTTCCATGGGGCGATGCGCCCGTCCGAACGGCCTATGGGAATTTTGATTTTCAAGCGTGGGACCCCAGGCCCGTCATGGCAGATCCACAGGGGGCCAGCGCGTTCGGCATTGCTCAACTTGTCGGCAATGGCTGGGAATGGACATCCACCCTGTTTCGTCCGTTTGAAGGGTTCAATCCTCTCCCAACCTATCCCGGATACTCTGCCCGTTTTTTTGATCAAGATCATTATGTGGTAAAAGGCGGTGGGCCGCAGACCGCCAGCCGGTTGTTGCGGAGATCGTTTCGAAATTGGTTTCGGCAAGACTACCCCTATGCCCACACGAGTTTTCGTTGCGTCGAGACCTAATGTGACCGTTCGTAGCGCTTTGTGTTCCTCGCTTATCTGGTTTTCAATCCTCTCGCACCCCATTAATTGAGATAATCTCACCAATTTCCTCCAAATTTTATGAGCGATCTTTATGCTTTTTATGATCCGCGTCGCTGGTGGGCGGATTTGGCGGGTGTCTGGGAGGATACACGACTGATCGTCGTGACGGCTCAGATTGCCGCGATTTACGCGGCTATTCTCATTCCTTTCAAGGCAGGTATTCCTATCATTCCCGGATTTGTGGAGCTGCGCCCGGCCAATGCTATCCCAATTGTCGCGTCATTGTTATTTGGTCCGGCGGCGGCGTGGGGTGCGGGTATTGGCAATATTATCGGAGATTGTTTTGGGACGTTAGGCCCTGCCAGTGTGTTTGGTTTTTTGGGGAATTTTCTCTTTGGCTATCTTCCTTATTTGATGTGGGGGCATTTGGGATGGTTGTCGTCAGGACAGCCGCCGATGGTGCAGTCTTGGCGACAAGGCCTGGAATATGGATTGGTCTGCGTGGTGGCGTCTGGTGTGTGTGCTGGCATCATTGCTTGGGGAGTGGAGCTGTTGGGGTTGCTTCCTTTTATTGTACTCGCGCCAGCGATTTTTTTTAACAATATTGTGATGGGATTGTTCTTGGGGCCACCCCTCTTAGGATTTCTTTATCCTCGTGTTCAACGGTGGCATCTACGATATGAGGACATCCGCCCGTCTTTTGTACCACTTGCTCACTCTGGTATTTCCCCAAAGATGGCTTCTATAGAAAATGATGTGCTCTCGGATTCCACAGAGCTCCGAGCTCCTTTGCCTTTATTAGATTGTCGAGATCTTTCGTTTTACTATTCCACCCACACACATCCTGCTCTTCAGAATATTTCTTTCTCGATTAAATCTCGCGAAATGGTCATGCTGTTGGGGCGCAGCGGGTCGGGCAAGTCCACGCTCTGCTATGTCTGCAATGGACTCATCCCGCACATGATTCCAGGGAGATTTTCTGGTGCGTTACACCTATGTGGAGAAGACACGCGTGCCAACCCCGTTTGGAAGCGTGCGGATCGTGTGGGATTGGTCTTTCAGGATTTTGAAACACAATTGATCGGCACGACCGTCGGAGCAGAATTGTTGCATCCGTTGGAATATCGTGAGCCGCCTTTTGCCTTACAGGAGATTCAACGACGCATGGCCCATGCGCTCAGTTGCGTTGGATTGGAGCCCTGCCTTGACCGCGATCCAATGATGATGTCTGGCGGACAACGTCAACGGCTCGTAATGGCCTCAGTTCTCGTCCAAGAGCCGCAACTCTTGATATTGGATGAACCCAGCTCGGATTTGGATCCCGCCAGTCGCACCCAATTGCGTCAAGCGCTGCGGCAACTACGAGATGCGGGTATGAGCTTGATGATGACCGAACAAGATCATGACGATCTTCAATTGGCTGACCGTGTGATCCTGCTTGATGAAGGCCGATTGGTGTGGGAAGGATCGCCGGACATGTTGCTGCGTCATCCGAATATGATGCGACAACGAGGTATCAGACCTCTAGCCTTGACGGAATGTTTTGAGGAATTGGAGTGTGATC
>JAOUNC010000470.1 GCA_029881175.1 Nitrospirota bacterium
GGAAATTGAACTGGCGCAGCAAATTGAAGAAGGCAAAGCCACGTTGACCGCAACGTTGTTCAGCCTACCCGTTGTGCTAGAAAAACTGGATGCCCTACGGACCCAACTCCAAAATGAAGAGATTCAAGTCAGCGAGGTGGTCACCATCAGTTCAGGGTCAATAGAGAAAGACAACCAGGATGACCACGACGAAACACCTTCCTCCCAAGGAGTATTTTTGAGGAAAACCCTCAATATTCTGAATGAGATAGAAGGCCTGAGCCGAAAGATTTCCCTGGAATATGCCCCACAGTTGCAAACGGCCGGACCCAAGAAAGGCTCCACTGCCCTTCCAGTCAAACAACTCCAGGCCATCCAACAAAAGATCCGGCAAATGGTCGAAAAATTAGGGCTGCGGCCTGACCTTCAAGAGTCCTTGCTCAACGAAGTCAAAGCGATAGGCGGGAAGCTGGAAGAGCATCAACGCGACCTCCAGGCGATTTATCTCAAGCTTGGCCTCTCTCTCGAAGAAGGCCAACAGCTGATGTATGTATTGCGAAACAATCCGTCCGATGCCTCGTTGCCCTATGAACGACAAGAGGAATTATTCAGAAAGTTTGCACGAGAACCGCTAGAAGAATTAAAAAGCATTCACGCGTCGCTCCATGATCTTGAACATCAGATCATCAAAATGCCTCTTGGGATTTTTCAAGAAGCACTGGAAACGATTCAAGTCGCCGAGCAGCAGATCTCTTCGAGAAAGACTCACATGGCCGAAGCCAATTTGCGTCTCGTGGTGAGTGTGGCAAAAAACTACACCAACAAGGGTGTCCATTTCCTCGACCTCATTCAAGAAGGCAACATTGGACTCATGCGGGCGGTCGACAAATTCGAATATCAGCGTGGCTATAAATTCAGCACCTATGCTACATGGTGGATCCGGCAAGGCATCACCCGGGCTATCGCTGAACAATCCAATACCATCCGGAAACCCGTGCACGTGTATGAAAGAATGCAAACACTTAAAAAGGTTTCGCGAAAGTTAACACAACAGTTGGGCCGCACCCCACACCTTGAGGAATTAGCAACCCAATTAGGCTTTCCTATTGCCAAGGTCCAGGACACCATGGATAGCTTTCAACAACCTTTTTCTCTGGATTCCCCACTGGATGAAGGCGGAGAAACCAAATTTGGAGATTTCATTAAGGATGATGAGGCATTTTCTCCTATGCAAATTTCAGAGCGGCAAAGCTCAAATCAGGCCATTTCCCATCTTCTCCGTGACTTGACCCCCAAAGAGGAGTTGATCATCCGAAGACGGTTTGGCATTGGATATGATGAAGAATCAACCTTGGAAGAAATTGGAAAAACCCTTGGGGTCACTCGGGAACGGATTAGACAGATCGAGACCAAGGCTCTGAAAAAATTACAAGAATCGAAGGTCTTGGAACAACTCCGAAGCTTAGTTCACAATTAACAATAGAGGCGTGACAACCTCTCTCTCAATCTTGAGGCAAAACGCAACGCATACGCTTTTCTCTTTGAGATGCAAGGACGGCCCCGTATAATAAGGCATCCACCTTTTCCCATCTTTTCAGTAAAACCCGAAAGGCAGGGAACATGTCTTGACTGACAAAGACCAGCTGGCCAAAGCCAACGAAACAGCCCAGGAGTCCCTGCGTCTCCACCTCGCCTATCGAGGCAAAATTCAGATCATCCCAAAGTGCCCTATCAGGGGATTCAGCGATTTCTCAATGTGGTATACCCCTGGAGTCGCGGAACCCTGTCGGGCCATTTCTAAAGAAACAGACCGTGTTTACGATTACACCAACAAAGGCAATTCCATTGCCATTGTCACGGACGGCACACGCGTTCTGGGACTCGGTGACATCGGACCGGAAGCAGGGCTTCCGGTCATGGAAGGCAAAGCGCTTCTTTTCAAGTATCTGGGTGGAGTGGATGCTATCCCCATTTGCCTGGGCACAAAAAATCCAGACGAATTCATTCAAACCGTCAAATTCCTCGAACCAACCTTTGGCGGAATCAATCTCGAAGATATTTCCCAACCGAAGTGCTTCCGCATTCTTGACCAACTCCGGCAGGAAATGGGGATTCCGGTGTGGCATGATGACCAGCAAGGATCAGGCACCGCGTTATTAGCAGGATTGCTCAACGCCCTTCGACTTGTACAAAAAAACATCTCCACCATTCGCATTGCCATGATTGGAATGGGCGCAGCAAATGTGGCCGCCTATCGCCTGCTCAAAACCAGTGGTATTGATCCGGCCAGAGTTATCGCATGTGACCGGCAAGGGACCCTGCATCGCTATCGACAGGACCTTGAAGCCCGGCAAGAAGAATACGCCGAAAAGTGGAAGGTATGCCTGGAAACCAATGAGCATGGAATCCAAGGGACGATCGAAGACGCGTTGAA
>JAOUNC010000080.1 GCA_029881175.1 Nitrospirota bacterium
AAACGTTATTCGACCATCAGGTTTGTTTACCAATTCGTGGGGAGATGCCGGTTTAGGTGATCAGGGTTCGTCTGGTGCCATCATCATTGACACCGGTCAGCTTGTCGTAGCTGGGGGTGCCAGAATTGATAGCACGACTCAAAGTAGTGGGAAAGGCGGTGATGTAACTATTACGGTAAGCGATTCCCTCTCTCTAGCTGGGCAGCGGATGCTGCCGGTTGCGGAAGTTGCTGTTTTTGGGTTAGGCAGTAGCCTTCCTAGCGGGATCTTCTCGCGAACGGTGGGTAGCGAGGGCGTCTCTTGCACCGGTGGTTGTGGAGATGCGGGAAATATTTCGATTACCACTGGATTTCTTAACGTGACTGACGGGGCGGCTATCAATAGCGGAACGACGAGTACCGGCCAAGGTGGGACGATTACGGTAAATGCCTCTGGCAATATCTCAATTGCCGGGACCTTGGATGATGGGACTCCGGGGGGGGTGCTTAGTCAGACCACTGGGACAGGTCCCGGTTCGGGGGCTGGTGGAATTATTGCCCTGACCGCAGGAGATTCTTTCTTTTTACAGAATGGCGCGACGGTCTCTGCCAGTAGTAGTGGGCCAGCTAATGCCGGCAATATTCAATTGACGGCGACCGATACCATTTTGCTCGATGGGGCCACGGTGACCGCCGAAGCCGCGCAAGCCTCAGGCGGCAATATCAAGCTCACCGCCCAAGACCTTATTCAGTTGAACGACAGTACGATTTCCAGCTCGGTGCAAGGGAATGAGACCACGGCCGGGGGCGATGTGACGTTAGATCCTGATTTCATTATTCTACAGAACAGCCAAGTCCTGGCCAAAGCCGTGCAGGGACGGGGCGGCAATATTACGCTCATTTACAATAAGGCCTTTTTGCGAGATTCGTTCAGTACACTGGATGCCTCGTCCGCGTTAGGCATAAGCGGCTCGGTGAATATTGAGGGGCCCACGAAATTTCTGAGTGGGGCCATTCTGCCGTTAGAGCAACAGCCGGTGAATGTGGCGGCGCTCTATGGGGCGCGTTGTGCGGCGGGCTCTGGTGGCCAATTCAGCACGTTTGTGGATTCCAAAGCGGAGAGTCTTTCTCCCACGCCTGGTGCGTTCCTCGCCAGTCCTTTACTCAATTCTGCGGCCTCGACTCATGTTGTCGCGGATCGTTCGGCTGGTCAACGGGCCCCGGTTATCCTGACCGCCTCCATTGCTCCCTTGGTACTGGGCCATGCTGGAGAACCCACCACCGCTTGCCCATAAATTCCTGTACTGGCTTCTCTTTCAACCTTCGCACTTTTTTTCTGGTTCCCCTAGACTCTTGGTTGCATATTTTTGATGGATCCACGCCAATGGCTCGCAGGGATGACGATGGGGAGGGGGTATCCCCGACATTGATGATGGGAATCCATTTCCCTGTCAGGGACTCACCACATTAATTTTTCAATGAGGGACTGCGAACCAAGGCTAATAGTTCTTCATAGACATTCCGACGTGGGCCCACAAAGATCACATCGACGGTCCGGTCTTTTTCAGTCAACTGATAAATGATTCGATAGGTACGCACTCGGTAAGATCGATAGCCAGAAAGTTCATGGTGGAGAGCATGGCCCTGTAAAGGCCTTTCTAGCAGAGTTCTGACAGCCTCTCGAACATCTTGTTTGACTTGGGGATGGAGCGTCCGAATATACCGGGCAGCTTCCGGTGTGTAGCGGGCACGGTACGGCTTCATGATTGTTCATGATCGAAGATCGCCGTCTCAGTCACCCATTGATGCGTTTGAGCTTCCTTCAAGGAGCGCCGAAGTCTTCTCATTGTCTTCTGATCGCTTAAGATTTCCAGCGTTTCCATTAATCCCTCAAAGTGTTCCATGCTGAGAAGAACGGCAGTGGGGACCCCATCACGCGTAATGGCCACGGTTTCTTGGTGCTTGGGCAACTGACGTATAAGATCAAGGAGTTGTGCCTTGGCTTGCGTGACGGAAATGTACTGATCAACGTTGGCCATGTAATATCCTCCAATGGTTCTATATCTAACCATTATATTGACTATTTCTGCGAGTGGCAAGATTGGAAGGCATAGGCTTCGCCCAGTCTGCCTGCTAGGGGAAATGCGGAAGGGTTCGGGCTCAATTGACATGGTCGGAGATGCCGTTGAGGGGGAGCCGCAAGGGCGAGTGATGGGGAACGCACACAGGGAGAGCGGGCGGGCGGTCATTTTCAAGGTTGGTAATTGGGAAGCAATTTTTGCCTTTGTTGTAGCAAAGGCCTTTGGCATTCATGAAACAGGAAAATTTAAGAGGGGATGGATCCCCGCCACGGGCTGCGGGGATGACATAGAAGGGACGAAGCAGTTCCTTCGACGTCTCGATGACATCATTCCAAGAGATCCCTGCCTACGACCTACAGGGGGCAAGCTCAAAAGCTCGAAGGGATGACGAGAGAATAACGCTGTGAGGATTCACACGCGATCTTGTTCTCTATCCTCGCTTCTTGTGCTGAATTAGGAAAACATTTCCTGTAGGACAGCCAAAGTCTTGTCTGCTGTTGCATGGTGAATAACCCCAAGCTTTTTCACCAGACGCGATCGATCAACGGCTCTCATCTGATCTAAGACAATATCACCTTTCTTCCCCTGAAAGGTCGTTTTCACTCTTGACGGAAAGTGATGTAGGGTCGTGGTCATCGGCGCAACAAGAACCGTTCTTATCGTTTGATTCATTTCATTGGGAGAAATCACCAAGGCCGGTCTTGTTTTTTTAATTTCTGAGCCTTGTGTGGGATCTAAAGAAACCAGATAGACCTCGAACTGGCTCACCATACCCATTCGTCCTGATCAAAATTATTGCTCACATCATTGATAAGTAGCTCTTCTTCGCCGGCTCCAGCTTCAATGAAAGCTTCAGCCCACCCTTCCCTGGGTTTTTTCGCTTTGGAAATGACCAGAGTATCATTCTTGATTTCAAGAGATACTTCCTTGGTAAACCCGCATTGCTTCAAAAGGTGCGAAGGAATAATGACGCCTTTCGAGTTGCCTATTTTTGTGATCGAGCTTTTCATAATCACCCCCTAATGTTAGTACTGTGTTATAACATTAGGTCGCGTGACGGTCAATGCCATGGAGTAGGGGCGTGGATGACGATGGGAGAGGATTGCGGGGATGACAGCGGACAGCGTCATTTCCGACATTGGTTCTCGGGAATCCATCTGTTGGTCAGTAGCAGGCGTCAAGCGTGCGTGTACTTTTAAGACTTTTTCCCTTCTTCTAGTCTTTTGAAAAGTGAACTCTGGAGGCCAGGGGAGGTATTTTTCTTAAGACTCCAGCATGTGATCACCCTCAAACCACGGCATTGCCAGATCGTTTCTAAGTGGGATAATTTTTCTGATTAGGAGGTTACCCATGCCCTGGAAAGAGAGGATACACATCGATCCAAGTATTTTGGTGGGGAAAACTGTCATTAAAGGCACCCGTTTGGCTGTCGAGTTTGTGATCGATCTCTTGGCGCAGGGGTGGACCGAAGCACAGATACTTCAGAGTTATCCGGGAATTAGCCATGAGGACATTCAAGCCTGTCTTGCCTACGCCAGTGCTACCTTACATGGCGAACGGGTCTACCCACTTCCGATTTGATTCGTGCGTATTCTTGCCAATGAAAATGTGCCGGGTGAGATTGCCCAGAGTCTCAGGGCTCTAGGAGCCTGTCGGACTTAGGATGAATCGGCTACAACAATGTCTAAGTGGCCAAAATCTGGCCTCACTCAGTCACTTTTTCGCTCTCGATTCCATAGACAGGCTCCTAGCTATTTATTTCGATTTCCGAGAAAAATATACCAGGCGATGCCCAGGGCGATGAGGCACGAAAAGGCGACCCCAAGAAAGATATATTGAAAAATGTCAAAAAGTTGCATGGCATCACCCCATAAAGTCTTCCCCACGTTTGGGGATATGTTCTCATTTGTAGATAAAGCAAGCCTGGTGCCCACCTGTCAGAAATTTTCAAGCAATTAAAATACATTTAATTTCAACATGTTATATGGAATTTTTTGGCTTGGTTGTGGGTATCTTAGGGGGGTGATTATTATAAGTGTCTACGATGTTGTCATGGTGGCTACGATGGTATGCAGTTCGACATGCTCGTGTGGGGGCGGAGGGGCGATGTCCTCCGTGGGAAGGGCTGTACTTCAGAAGTGCGGAGAAATGCCTACGATTGGGCAGAGGGAAGTGCGGACGCTGGGTTGGAGGTGTCCTGGCCTAAAACGTTTGGGCTAGAGCCAGTTGTTAATGAGCAGGAAGGGCGCCCAATAGCCGGGATGACGATAGATGGCATGATCCAGCAAACTGATTTGGGCTTGCTGCAGGGCCTCGGCTTTGGAAAGGGAGGACTGTTTTAATTGGGTATAGAAACGATGCACCAGAATGGAAGAGGCCTGGTCATTGATGAACCAGAGGGTGGCTAAGGCGCTTCTCGCCCCGGATTTGATGGCCACCCCGGCGAGGCCTAATGCGGCTCGTTCATCTCCGACTGCGGTTTCACAGGCGCTCAACGTTAATAAGTCTAATGGTGTTTGGCGGAATTGAAACAAGCCCATGAGTTGTCCAAGCTGGGTCATCGTCAACTTTTGATCGTAGGTCAGCACATACGAATCTTGCGGGTCTTTGTCGAATTTTCCATGTGAGGCAATGTGGACGATCGTGAATTCTTCCTGTTTCATTTCTCGTTCGATATTGCGCGCGAGAAAATCTTTGTCGACCAGTGTCTTTCCTCCAAACAGGTTTTGGAGGTCTTGAATTTCCTGGTTCACGTTGGGCAACGGGGAAAATCCTTGAACACCTTCGGTTAAACCAATCGAGAGGAGATGGACCTGGTCACGGTCTAAACCGTGCGCATCTGTGAGTGTGAGCCCGGGTGTTGTGGCAATGGCGTATTTTTGAATAAGGAATTGTTGGCCATCGTGGAGGGCCGCCATGGGAATGGTTCGTAATGCGCCATCTGGCACGAAGACCAGCGTGTGAATGTTGAATTCGTTGAGAGATGGTTCAAGCGGTTTCACAAGCAGCGTATAGAGTGCTTGGGCATGGGGAAGATATTGATGCGTGGTTCGTTTTTCTAACAAGGCTCGGAAGCGGTCGATTGTTTGAATTAATTCCTTTGCCGATATGGGGATCGTCATGCGTTTGATGGTTCCCCCCAGGCTCATCAGGATGTCGGTGCGATCCTGAAAGACAATGGGATAGATGATTGCGGTTTGTGGCGCGACCTGATCGATCGGTTGAATGCGCGATTGATTCACTTCCACGCAATCGTCTTTGAAATAGTCTTGCAGCTCGGCTGCCTTGAAGTTCTCAATGGTATCTCGGGTTTGGAAGAGCAGCGTGTTTCGTGTGGGGCCATCAGGGAGTTGATCGGTTCGTGCCAGCAAGGTATCGGCCATTTCAAAAAACAGGCCTCCGATACTTTCACGAAAGGCGGTCGGGTGCTTGGGGAGGCGGGCGACCAGTTCTTGGCGAATGGGCTGGAGGGTGTCGATGGCTCGTTGATAGGCCAGGACGGCGTCGTCTAATTGTCCGAGCTGTTTGAGGTGCCGTCCGGTTTTCCATTCCCACAAATAGAGCGCTTCGGGAGCCTGGCCTTGCTGGCTGGCTCGTATCGCTAATTGGGTCAGCTTCAGGGCTTCACGAGGGCGTCCTTCCTCTTCGTACATGTCCGCGAGAAAACCCCACCCATAGGATTCCTGTTTCCAATCTCCGATGGCCTTGGCCGAGTGAATGCCATCCTGCAGGGCCTCGCTGGCTTGGGTAAACAGACTGGCGCGGTTTTCAGTATCCTGTTGGCTGATATCACGAAGGCTCCGTCCTATGGTGAGGAAGGTTTGAACTTTTTCATGCGAGTCTGGCAGGGCCTTGGTTTTGTCCCAGGCCTGTTGCAAGCGGAGTGTGGCATTGGGAATCTCGCCGGTTTTTTGTTCCACCAAGCTGGCATTGACCATGGCGCGGATTGAAAGGGACTGCAGCTCAAGGGAATCTGCCAGAATGCTGGCTTCGGTATATGCGGCAATTGCGGCTTGGTGGTTGGCAAGATGGACCTGTGCGTTGCCCAGATCGTTGAGGAGAGTGGCCATGAGTGGTCGATCCGGGAGCTCCCGGGCTATTTTCAGGGCTTCTTGCAGAATGGTGAGCGCGGAATCTCCCTCCCCCACCTTGAGATGTAAGACGCCTATCTGGCCCATGGCTTGCGCCATCAAGTGAGGGTGATTGTGCGTTTGGGCTTCCTGAACCGCAGTCTGCAGAAGGAGTTGTGCCCGGTGATTTTTCCCTATTTCTGCAAGAGCCCTGGATGCAAAGATCAGGGCTTGAATATGATTGGGATGATCGCCGGATTGCTGAAAGTCTGCGGAGGCTTGCGTCCATGATTCTGCGGCCTGTTCAAAGTTTCCTTGCCCATACCATTCTTGACCTTTGGCCATGAGATCATTCCGTGTGGCCTCTCCAGCTGCGACCACGGGGAATTCCCCTCCGCCAGCTGTCAGTAGCAGCAGCATGATGATGAGAGCCCGCAAGAAACCACTCTTTTGAAAATGGCAGGTCATAGGTATGATTACCTTTTCCGGGAATGATCATGATGAGGAATGCACCTATTCTAGAAACTCGTGGCAATAAGGTCAAAATATCCTTGGTAAGGCTTGAGGCGGGTGGGGGGTGGTTGTCAGGACGGTTTGTCCCGAGAATATGGATCGAATCGTCGACAAACTGTCTACGATGTAGACATCTGATTATCGCACTGAAATGGTGGAGATGGCGTGAATATGTGTAAGTCGTTGAACTAGGTGGCTATTTTTAGTCTCTGGGGTAGGTGTGCGGCTGAAAATTTTTGGAATGAAGCTTGCGTTGTAATCTTTGTATCAACCCCCAGGTTTTCTGAAAAAAAAGGTGAATCGGTTTTGGGGGGTGCAGATTCTCTGAGGGAAAAGGAGGAATGACTATGAAGACCAATACAATCATCTGGGGTGTCACTATTCTCGGGCTGACGGTGGGTCTCAGTTCACTTGCCATGGGAGGGCAAGAAAAAGTCAGGAAATCTTCTGAACAGTCTGCCTTGCGTGCAAAATCGGTATTGTTATCGAAGAAGGTAGGGCAGGGTTCCAAAGCGTCTGTCGATCCATCGCTGGTTCGGGTTGCTGATGACCAACCGGTCCCTTCTTCAAAAATCTCCGAGCCTTTGTATCAACCCCCTCGTCGGGGAGCTCCAGGGGGGCGAGTGGGCGGTGGGACGCGAGGGCCTTCGCCGGGGTTGCCTCTTTTGTATGCCTTAGTCCCGGATCATGTGGCCGTGACGGCTGAAGAGCAACCATCATTGGTTTGGTATCTTTCCAAGGCGACTTCCCTGCCGCTGGAGTTCACGGTTATAGAGGGTATTGGGGTTAATCCGATTCTTGAAGTCCCATTGTCTACTCCCATGGAAGCAGGAATTCATATGATTTCGTTGGGTGAGTATGACCTGAAATTTGAACAGGGGAAGAGGTATCAATGGTTTGTGTCCTTAATTCCTGATCCAGCTCGCCGGTCTAAAGATATTATTGTGGGTGGTTTGCTGGAAGTGAGGAGTTTACCAGAGAATATTGTGGAAGCGGTCAAGCAGGCCACTCCACAGGACGCTACCAAATTATTGGCCCAGGCAGGGTTTTGGTATGACGCCATTGGGGTGATTTCTGAGGAGATTCATGCTCGTTCTACTGATCACGCCCTCCACGATTTGCGTGCGGCGTTACTCGAAGAGGTGGATCTCAACACGGTGGCTCAGGTTGACCGACAAACGGGAATGTAACTGTGGCTTTACGGAACGAGGAGAGAGAATTGTCTTCTGTTCCTGAAGGTGAGATTCTTGGCTTTCAGGCGGTGGAGGATGAGGTTGGTTTTCTAGTCCGTAACACGTGTTCCGATTTTTGAGGAGGCATTTTCAAATCGGAGGGAAGTGATTCCTCTTTTCCTTTCCGCAGACCCGCAGTTATGCAGCCTGCCCCCACGATCAACAGTGGGGGCAGGCTTTTTTTGTGTTCTTCTAGTGTTTCGCCAACTTTTTCTCCCGCAAAATTTCAATAATTTCTGTGAAATCTTACGATTGCCAGCAATTTCCCCGAACCAACTCTGAAGATTTGGAATGACTCTAGGCAAAGAACATGACCAACAGCGTCATTCCCGACATTTTTTATCGGGAATCCATCGTGAGTATTGTTTCCTCAATGATCCTAAAAACGGTAGTTGCTGTGATGAAACACCGCTCATGCTTCGACCCTTCGGCAAGCTTAGGGCTCAGCACGAACCGTCTCTGAAGTACTCACCCAATTGGTGAAGTGTCCGTTCGCCCTGAGCAGCCTGCGGAGCGGGCGTGTCGAAGGGTTGCGTACCTACCAACTGCCGTTTTTAGGATGATCTGTTCGATGAAGGGAGAAAGAGAACCCGAGGGGATGGATCCCCGCCGACTACCTGCGGGGATGACGAGAGGAGAGTCGCGGTGTTGACGCTTAGAGAATTTTTCTTTCGTGGGCCAGCCGTGTTCCCACCATTACGATTACCCAGTGGTATTAAGAAGAAATCAAAGCTTTTACAATGTCCCCTATATTTTCCCAATGAATAAAGTTTCCTCATGGCCATCCGATAGGGATATCCGAAGGGTTCATTTGGTTTCCACTACCCTAGGATCTCTTGAAACGTTTCTTCCCCTCATATCTTTCCCGCAGGTTGATTGGCCGCTTTCTCTTGAACGTGTCGCTCAGTTTCCTTGTAGTGTGGGCACTGATCGGCGGGGAGCGTGGGGTAGCTTCAGATTTCCGTCTTCCTCCTTCTTCCCAATCTCGTCATGTTGTTTCTCCATTGTTGTCTCAATCAGAAGAAATCCAGGAACTGGTCATTTTCCCTTTGGCCAAGACTGTAGCTTTGGCGCGCCTGGAGCCCACCAACTCCCCGGTGGTGGCGGATGTGTATTTTGATGAAAGGCGGCTTTTTATCGATGCGGGTTTGAAAGCCTTGTTTCTTCAAACAGTCGAGTGGCTGGCTACAGAACCGCAATGGGGCTTGCGAATTGAGGGGCACTGTGATCCTCGTGGGCCTTCTGCCTATAACTTTGCCCGTGCTGACTTTCATCTCGCCAATCTTACTGACTATCTGTCGCAGCTCGGGATTCCGTCACATCAG
>JAOUNC010000081.1 GCA_029881175.1 Nitrospirota bacterium
TCCCTTTCAACCTTTCATCAATATATGCAAGAGCGAGCAGACCATTGGCCCTGGAGTCTCTCTTCCACCTCCACGCATGACACCAAACGCAGTGAAGATGTCCGTGCCCGGATCAATGTGCTCTCAGAAATTCCCACGGAATGGCGCAACCGTCTCCGTATCTGGCATCGGCTCAATAAAAAAGCCACGTACCGTCTTGAGGAACAATTGGTCCCCAGCCGGAATGAAGAATACCTGATCTACCAAACCTTGCTGGGCGCCTGGCCGTTCGGTCCCTTCTCTGATGAAGTCCGCATGCAATGTCGAGAACGACTCCAAGCATACATGGTCAAAGCCTTACGGGAGGCAAAAGCAACCAGTAGTTGGTTGAATCCTGATGAAATATATGAAGAGACCGTCCTGAAATTTCTGGCTCGTATTCTTCCTTCTACAGGCACGAATGCCTTTTTAGAAGACTTCCTCCCCTTCCAACGCCGTATCGCCGGCTATGGCATCTATAATTCGTTAAGCCAGGTCTTGCTAAAAATACTGGCCCCTGGCATTCCCGATCTATATCAAGGAACGGAACTCTGGAACTTGAGCTTAGTTGACCCGGATAACCGAGGCCTGGTGGACTATGAACTTCACCAAAAGCGCCTCGCTGAATTGCAAGACCTTCAACAGCAACTCAACCCCATCGACCTCATACGATTTCTGTTCCAGCATGCTGACAATGGCCTCATTAAGATGTATGTCACGGTGACCGCCCTTCACTACCGAAAAATGCAGTCTTTCCTCTTTCTTCATGGGTCCTATCATCCCTTGGATGCCCAGGGCGAGCGGGCCAAGCACGTGTGTGGATTCCTTCGACAAACAACCGACAAGACGTGTCTTGTGGCTCTCCCACGCTTTTTGACTTCGTTGATTCCTGATCCGGCAGCTCTTCCGGTTGGAGCATCCGTTTGGGAACAGACATGGATTTCCCTTCCCGCTGAATGGGGCACACGACCGCTTCGAAATATCTTCACCCAAGAAATAGTGACTCCACAAAATGAGTCAAACATGGTAGGATTACCCGTAGCTCAGGTATTTTCACATTTTCCTTTTGCTTTATTGGAGCCTCTTTCATGACTGTGACCAATCTCAATGCCGTCCGGCCTCCTGAAGATGAGTCCTTGTCCGATCAACCCATGCCTCAGGGAGAATTAGGCTGGGAAGGGCATGTCCATGTTTCCGAAGAACTTCCCTTATGGCAACGAGTCTTGGATACCTGGCCAGAGCTTCGAACCGGACTCTCTTACAGTCTAATTTTCGCTTCTGGAGTATTTTTAGGGGGAGCGATCATGGCCATGATGGCCAATTCAAAAAAACACCACAACAATTCATAACGACCACATGATCGAGAAGGAGTTTTACCATGAATGATTACAATGGGCAGGGAGATTCAAGTTGGGTCAATACATTTGTCTTTATCGCCGGATTTTTATTAGGTGCGGGAACGGCCATCATGCTCACACCTGAATCAGGCTCACAACTTCGTAACCGAATCGCCCGTGGGGCCAAAACCGCACAAGACGAATTTTCCGATATGGCCTCACAAACCAAAGAAGCCATGCAGGCTTGGACGGAAGAAGCTAAAGAAACGATGAAACACGCAGCCAATCGAGTGAATTCTGCGGTAGGCACAACAAAACAAGCCGTCAAAGCTTCACCACAAAATTCGTTCGATGAGTAACCCCTCATCGATTTTCGTCGCATCTTGAACATTCAAGAAATTTCGGCCTTGGGATCGTGGGTCCCTTTTTCTTTCGATTGCCTTGTCGCGGAACCCCGCGACGCAAAGGTATTTCGTCACGAGAGAACGGCTTCCAGCTCAATCCTCTTCAACCTAAAACGGCAGTTGGTAGGTACGCAATCTTTCGACACGCCCGCTCCGCAGGCTGCTCAGAGCGAACGGCCACTGCACCAATTGGGAGAGTACTTCAACCTAAAAACAGCAGTTGGATCACGAAAGCCTGCACAGCTTTTTCGCGCCCAATTGCCGTTTCTAGGTTCAAAAACCGTTCGTGCTGACTCTGAGCGGTCGAAGGGTCGAAGCATGGCGGTGTTTCATCACAACAACTGCCGTTTTTAGTTTCAATCTTGTCCCATCCTGAAAATCGTGAGACACTAGATAATATGTCTCACTCCCACGGAGCGCCCTCTTCGCTTAACAATCGCCTGAAACTCGGGTTGGTCCTTAACGGCATCATCATCCTTGCCGAATTCGTTGGCGGCTACTGGACCAATAGCCTCGGACTCATGAGCGACGCCAGCCATAACCTCATCGACCAAGGTTCCCTCTTACTCGCGCTATATGCCCATATTTTAGCGGGGCGGCCAGCCACAGAAGAACGGACCTTTGGGTATCATCGAGCGGGCACCATCGCTGCCTTTCTCAATGGCCTCACCTTACTGATGACTGGGATATTTATTGCGGGGATCGCCCTATACCGAATCATGACTCCGATTGAGCACATTCCAGGACTCTGGGTCATGAGCATTGCAGGCGTCAGTATGCTTGCAAATTTTGGAGTCGCCTGGTTATTACAGCAAGGGGCAAAAAACGACATCAATATTCGTGGGGCTTTTCTCCATATGATGATGGATGCCTGGGTGTCCTTGGGAGTTATTCTCTGCGGCCTGGGGATCGCACTTACTCAACTCACCATCCTGGATCCCCTGATAAGCCTGGTATTAGTGTTTGCAATCGTTAAAGGGAGCTGGCCACTCTGTCGGGAATCGCTGCATATTCTTTTAGAATCCACACCATCTCATCTCAACACCTCAGCCATCGTCACCAGCCTTGAAGCGATCCCCGGAGTCAAAAAAGTGCATGACCTGCACATTTGGTCGGTGGAACCCCGCATCATCATGCTGACCTGCCACGTTCTCGTGGATACAGAAACGGTGCCGAACAAAGACCTTCTTCTTCAACCTATCCAATCCCTCCTCTCATCACAGTTCGGGATTCATCATCTCACCATCCAATTAGAAACCGAATGTCCCGAAACCGACATCCTCCACTGCAACCTCAACCACCTCACAAAAGAAAGTTCGCAAGAACCCTCCCTCCCTCACGCCCATCATCACTAATATGATGAAAGGGGCACTTATAATTTCTGGCTGTATCGTATCGTGGATTATCTATGCAATCGGGCTCATTTTTCCGCTAACACCTTCAGAAGGGATACCAAGTATTTCTGTCTTACTATTTTTCCTAAGGATACCCCTAGGGCTACTCACCTGGTGCTATTCAGCTTGTTCCGCACTATGGCAAAAAATAATCATTCTCATTCAACTTCTAACCATCATTCCTTTCAGTTCCTGGTTGCTTTCCATTCAGATAAATCTATGCCCCTCAATTTGTTAGTATGCCAACTTTACTGTACATCCCACTCAATCTTTTTATTTCCTCCCAACACCTTCAGCTTGACCGGCCGTGCTGACGCTCAAAAAAATCTGGATGACCTTGTTGGAGCCCTTTGACAAGACTCAGGACAGCTTCGCGAGTTGGTCCGCCACTCCATGGTATTTACGTCAGCACAATATAATAGAGCCGAACTGGGGGTGAATGTTTTTTGGTCCTTTTGCCTCCACAACAAAAGTTGCGCCCTTCGGGACACACGAACCAATACCTCAGGTGCCGAGCCGAGACCCTGCATGTCATGTTCCACAGATTAAAGATGGATTCCCAATACAAAATGTTGGGAATGACAGAAAAGAGCCATGCTGATGTAAATTGGATTTGGCAGGAAGACTAAGGGGCTTCTGATTTTCTTTATTGCCTATGAAAAACTTTTTTTTTCAATAAATAAGCCACACCACCACCTAAGGCCAACCCAATCCCCCACCCCACCAATACATCGGTTACATAATGCCCACCTAAATAGACTCGTGAGAACCCGATAAGGGCCATGAGTGGCCACAGCACCCATCCCAATGAAGGATACAAGGTGACTGAAAAAGCAATGGCCGTGCTTGAATTGATCGCATGATTCGACGGCATGCTAAAGCTTCCCCCACAACCCACCATTTCATGAACCTGCGCAAGAACCTGGCAGGGGCGCGGACGCGCAATCAAGTTTTTGAGTTGCCCACCTAGTAAATCACTCAACCCAATCAATAGTCCTAAGGAAGGCGCCGCAAATTTGGCTTGGTCCCATTTGGTCCATCCCCAAAATGTCACTGCTAAAATCACGGGGAAAAGCAGATTGCTTTCCTGCGAACATTCAAACATGAGCCAATCCAATGCAGGTGATTGGCCAGTCCATCCGTTGATCACTCGAAACCACTCTTCGTCAAAAGACATTTAAAGAACTCACTCTCCTGAATTATAAAAATTTAACCCTAATCTTAGAGATAATGTGAAAATAAGAAGGAGTAAGGCAAGCACCGTCCTCATAGCAACCAGGCGTCATACCCGCTGTGAACTATCCCTGTGGTTATTGACAGTGGGGCTGTTGAATAATGCCATTTTTTTGGAATTTTTAAATTGTAAGTTATTGATTTTAAAGAAAATCAATTTCTCGAAAACGATCATTTTGGGTATTATTCAACAGCCCCACAGTGGCGGGCATCAAAATTCACCATCAAAAACGAAGAAAATACGTTAGGATGGATTCCCGCCAACGACTGGCGGAAATGACGGAGAAGGGAACGAAAACAGCCCTATGTTCTTTTTATGACAAGAATGATCTCCTACTTCCCGAATATTTCTGATAGGACGAACCCCATCAACTCATGCTGATAGGGCGGCTCATACCTTCAACCCATTCCTTTGTTATGCTACCATGTCAGACTGCTGAACAAAGGAGTGATGAGATGTTGATTGATACCCATGTGCACTTGGACGATCCTCGATATGACCACGATCGGGAAGCCGTCTTTCAACGTGCTGAGGAAGCCGGGGTTGGAGCTTTCATTACCATTGGATGCGACCTATCCACCAGTACCTCTGCCGTGCAGTTAGCCACCGAGCGACCTAACGTCTATGCGACGGTTGGAGTCCACCCCCATGAAGTGAAACGAATCGAACCCCCTTGGTACGAAGAATTGAAACAACTGGCGAAGAATCCGAAAGTCGTAGCCTTCGGAGAAATCGGACTGGATTATCATTATGATCATTCACCGCGAGAAATTCAACGTGAGCGCTTCCGTGAACAAATTGCCTTGGCCAAATCACTTGGCCTGCCACTGGTAATCCACACACGTGAAGCGCAAGAAGATACCATGACGATTCTTCGAGAAGAGCAGGCGGAAACAGTGGGCGGCGTCTTTCATTGTTTTTCCGGGGATCCCTGGTTAGCTAAAGAGGCATTAGACTTGGGGTTTTATCTGTCATTTTCAGGAATCATCACGTTCCGTACTGCAACGCTTCTCCGTGAGGTGATTCTCACCGTTCCGGATGATCGCCTCCTTATCGAAACCGACGCACCGTATCTGACTCCGGTTCCTTTCCGGGGGAAACGTAACGAGTCGGCATATGTCAAATTTGTCGCGGAACAAATTTCTGAATTGAAATATAAGGATTCGACAACAGGCTTATCTCAAGTCTCTGAATTAACCACGAATAATGCTAAGCGTCTGTTTAAAATCTCTTCATAATGCGATTGCGCTGCCGTAGTTTTTTAGGCAATTTTCGCGGGTTGCCTTTTTTCTCTTTTGGCCTCGTTGGCGCCTCTTCGCGCTCATCTTTTGATACCAGAGTTCCTCTGGAGGCACGAACTGCGGTTTTTGGCTGACTCCCCCTTTGCAACCGTGTCAGGAATTCCTGCGAACGAATAACGAACGCCCCAAATGCCCGTGCCACATTGGTCACTTCCAAGTCGGATGACACGACAGCCGTCTCCTTTCCGTACTGCCGAATAAGTTGTTGAATGACCTGGTCCGCTCGCTCGCCCTCTGCGGAGTACATCACCGTCACTCCGGTCTGATGGCTGATTTGTCGCATGCTCCCTGGTTGGCGCCACGCATCAAAAATAACCGTCACGGGACAGCGAATAGCTTGCCCATAGAGGCCCAAACGTGCCACGAATTGCTCACGATGCACTTCCCCTCCTCCAACGACTCGCTGAGGAGGAAGCCCCATCGCCCCCAACACATTGTAGCCATCAATGATAAGATGTTTAGGAGTCACAATATTTGCCTTTGGTTCTGCGAACGAACGGGAAGCTGATCTCCAGCTTAACCCGCGATTTCCCCAACTCCAATACGCCTTGGCTTGACAAGAAGGGTATCATCTGCGAAAAAAGATAGAAACGATTGTATTCTCTATGCCAGCCTATCGAAACGCCTTCTTTTCATCCTGCATCTTTCTTCTACTCCTGACTTCTCCGCTTAACATTTTTGGAGAAGAAAGGGACGTTCAACTCCCATTCGCGTCAAAAACATCCCCTCATCTGATTTTTGTCGCAAAACGTTCCTCTTCTACATCCATCCGTAACATTCGGGCTCATCAGCATAAAAAATATACTCGCCTCGTCCTGGACTTAGATCGAAATATTGATCCAGCACCGTCCGACCGACAAACCAAGACAGAATTTCAACTTGAACTTCCCAACACCCGCATCCTGAATACCGCTCTTTCGAAAACCACACACAAGACTTTCCCGATCAATGTGACGTTTTCCAGAACAGTCAAAAACACCCTCGTGCTCACTATACCGACTCGACCCTGGAAACGATACAAATGGTATCTTCTCCGCAAACCATCACGCATCGTCTTGGATCTTTACCCTGCGCCTTCTCAGGAAACTACCATCGTCAAGACCACAGAAGTCTCACAAAAGGCGTCTGTGCCCCCTCCAATCGTGCCAAAGACCCCACCGCCGCCAGTGATAGTGGCTCCTCCTACCAAGGCCGTGACGAACAAAGAAATGATCATTGTGCTCGACCCTGGCCATGGAGGGAAAGACCCCGGGGCTTTAGGGCGAAAGGGGACGAGAGAGAAAGATATTGTCTTGAAAATTTCCAAGCATCTTCGAGACCTTCTGGTAAAAGAAGCTCATGCAAAAGTTTTGATGACCCGCGAATCCGACGTTTTTATCGAATTGGAAGACCGGGCAACCTTTGCTAATCAGCACAAGGCCGATATTTTTGTGTCCATTCATATCAATTCCCATCCTAAACAATCCATAAAAGGGCTGGAATTGTATCACTTCGGGGAAGCCAGTGACCCTCGGGCACTGGAAGTCGCTGCACGAGAAAATGGCACCCCACTTGAGAATAATGCCCCAGCTTGGCAATTCATTCTTGCCGACAAACTTCATGACAAAAAAATCGAAGATTCTCAGGAATTTGCCTGGACCACGAAAAAAGCCCTCGTGAAATACTTACAGCCTTTTTACAAGATAAAAGATCATGGGGTAAAAACGGCCCCCTTCTTCGTGCTACGTATGACAACTATGCCGGCAATATTGGCGGAAATTGCCTTTATCTCCAACCCCACGGAAGAGAAGCTTCTCAAAAGTTCCACCTACCAGAAACGCATGGCTCAAGGGATCTTTGAAGGCATCAAATCATATCTCACACCCTTACAAACCGCATCTCGGTAACCTCTCTTTGCCACCCCCTTCACACCGACACATCCACCACCTTTTTTTCTTCCCCCTTGTCCTGTAACATCTTCCTTTTTTCATTTACTCCTATCCATTGTCTTGATTGTCCATTCCCTGCGTCATTACCAAGATGGCTACCATCAAACTGACAATTGAATACGATGGCACAGCCTACGCCGGTTGGCAGCGACAACCCAACCACACCACTATACAAGCCGTTATTGAAGAATCCCTTTTCAAGATTACACAGCAACACATTCCAGTCGTGGGCGCTGGACGGACCGATTCAGGAGTCCATGCATTAGGTCAAGTCGTGAGTTTTCACGCTGACAAATTGCTGGCCGATGCCCAATGGGCCCCGGCACTCAATAGCTATCTCCCCAAGGATATTTCGGTGCTTTCCAGCGAACAGGTTCCCCCGACATTTCATGCCCGTTTTAGCGCCAAAGGAAAAGTGTATGAATATCGAATCACCATTCAACCTTCTCGGCCAGCCTTAGATCGCCATCGAGTCTGGCATTTCCCCCACCAGTTAGATACGAATTCGATGCGCCAGGCTATAGAAGGATTTATGGGCACCCATAATTTCACCTCGTTTCGTGGGCAGCGATCACAAACGATTAACCCCATGTGCACCATTTCACATCTTTCTCTTCGCTCTGAATCTTCGCTATTAATTTTTCGCATAGAGGGCGATCGTTTTCTCAAACAAATGGTGCGCGCCATCGTCGGCACCTTGATTGAAGTGGGACTACAGAAACGAAGGCCTCATACGATACAGGAAATTCTTCAAGCCAAGGACCGCCGAGCAGCCGGGCGAACAGCCCCAGCGCATGGGCTTTATTTGGTACAAGTCCTCTATGCATAAGCGCACTTTCCAACCATTCGGTTCATACCTGACCAACTCATCCCCTTGCTAATGATTTTTTTGCTATAATTCAACGGAGCATGACTTTTCTTTCCCGACGAAGGATTATTAACTCATGACGCCAAGCATTCCTCCCGAACTCGACCACCCCACCTTTCGGTTAGCCGTCGCGCAGTTTGATCAAGCCGTTTCTCATATGGCCCTCGATCCTAATCTTCTTGAACGATTACAGTCGCCACAACGAGCCCTCGCCGTCAGCATCCCCGTCAAAATGGATGATGGTCACGTCAAGGTCTTTCGTGGATATCGCGTCCAACATGATCTCTCGCGAGGTCCAACAAAAGGGGGCATTCGCTATCATCCCACTGTGACGTTAGGCGAAGTGAGTGCGCTTGCCATGTGGATGACCTGGAAAACCGCCTTGGCCGGGTTACCCTTTGGGGGTGCCAAAGGCGGAGTAGCCGTCAACCCGAATCACCTGTCTGTCGGTGAATTGGAACGGCTCACCAGACGCTACATTTCTGAAATTTTCCATCTACTTGGCCCGGACAAAGACATTCCCGCACCCGATGTGGGAACCAATGCACAAACAATGGCCTGGGTTATGGATACATACAGTCAATTGGTGGGATTTTCCGTCCGAGATGTCGTCACCGGAAAACCACTTTCGATAGGAGGGAGCCTGGGTCGGGAAGAAGCCACTGGCCGTGGTGTGGTGGAGGTGACATT
>JAOUNC010000082.1 GCA_029881175.1 Nitrospirota bacterium
AAATTGTCAGAATAAAGGGGGGGGTCTTTTGCCAGTCTTCTGCCTAGAACGGGGCTTGGCCGGCGCGAAGTTTGGTGAGGGATTCTTTGACGAAGGCCAGGTCTTGGCTGCCGGGTTCCATGTTTTGTGCGGCGAGGGACCAGGCGGCATCGGTTTCTTGTTTCCGGTCTAAATACCAGAGGGCGATGCCTCGATACCAATTCACGGCCGGTTGATTGGGTAGATCAGCCAGAACGATATCAAAATGATTGAGGGCTTCTTGAAAGAGTTTCGGGTCGTCAATTTTTCGTGAATCAATGAGGAGCACGCCATAGTTGTAGCGGGCTTCATGTTGTTTGGGATCTAACTCTAAGACTTTGGCCCAGGCATTCTGGGCTTCGGCTAATCGGCCTAAGGCCTGATACGATCGGCCGGCCATGATTTGTCCCTGTAAGTCATCGGGGTTTTCTTTGAGACGTGCTTCCAGCTTGGCCACCATTTCCATGGGATTGGGGCCTCCCCCCATTTCCGCTTCAACGGCCATGAGTTTTTGCGCCGCCTGCATCTGCAAGAGAACGTAAATACCAACGGAGGCCAGTAAGACGATCAAGCCTGAGGCAATGGCGGGGACCCAGCCTTTTCGCTGCGGGGCGTCGTCTTGAGTCTTGTGGGCATCATCCTTTGCGCCATCTTTGAGAAATTCCAGACGATCTAATAATTGAAGCAGGCGATGTTCGTCAGTGGCTTTGAGACGTTCATAGTCGTTGGGCTCCATGCGGCCCTGGGCACGTTCCATCTCTAATTCTTGTAAAGATTGAGCAAGGACGCCTCGTTCAACTTGAAGATCGGCATATTCTTGTTCCCGGTTATCGTCGGCCCCAAAGGAGATAGGGGAGGGGTCTTTTCGCCAAAACGGGAGCGTCAGGGCAAACAGCACCATGCCGAGGATGATGACCAGTGGTGTGAGAAAGACAGCGACAGAAGACATGGCAGTCAGGGAGGCTTACGATTCCAGTTCACGTTCGAGGCGTTGGCGAGCTTGTTCGTCTAAGGGCGGCGGTGCGGCGGCAGGGGGGGATGGGGTGCCACGAACCCAGCCGTTGACTTCCTTATAGAGAAGGAGTCCTCCCCCTAACAACAGAATGAAGGGGCCAACCCAGATCAACCAGTTGACGCCATGCTTGGGGGGTTCCATCATGATGTAGTCCCCGTACCGACTGAGGAAATATTCTTGAATGTCCTCAGGGCTATGACCGAGTTTCAAACGTTCTCGAACAACGCCTCGCATTTGTTGGGCCAGTGGGGCTCCTGATTCCCAAATATTTTCTGTTTGGCAGACCGTGCACCGCAACGTTTTGGCAATTTCTCGCACCTGGATGTCCAGAGCGGTTTCGTCTTGGACCTCAGCCAATAGGGGCCAAGGGCTTGTCAAAATCAGCAGGAGGATAAGCGTAAAGCGAATAGACATGCGCATTAGGATTTGGTGTTGATGGGCTGGTCTTTGAGCAAGGGCGCGATAATGTTTTGGGTGATCGTTGTATACATATGGCCTGTGACCGGTCCCACATATTTATAGCGGATTTTTCCCTCTTGATCGATGACAAATGTTTCGGGTACACCATAGACGCCATAATCGATGGCGATTTGCCCGTGCAGATCACGCATATGCGGAAAAGTCGTGCCATATTCTTTGAGATACTGTTGGGCATCAGGCAATTTGTCTTGGTAATTCACGCCAAGCATGACGAAATTGGGATCATCTTTAAATAATTGATGCAGCTGTAACACGCTTTCATGCTCAACCTTGCATTCATAACACCAGGATGCCCAAAAGTTCAGCAGGACGACCTTCCCCTTGAATTGCTCCAGGGAAATCATGTCACCCGTTTCCACATCGGGTCCTTCCACCATGGGGGCGTCGGTGCCGATGAGCACTGTTGGAATATGTCGAGGATCTCCCCACAGGCCTTGATAGAACAAGGCAAACAGTCCAAGCAGGATTAGGACTAAGGTCAGTTGCCAACCCTTGGTCATTCGTCCTTCTTTCGTGGGCGGAGGATGTTTAGAATGACGCCCAGGCCCATAATGATCCCTCCACCCCATACCCAGAGAATGAGTGGATTAATCACGCCGCGTGCCACGGCTACCCCTTCGGGAGAGACTTCGGGCATGGTCAAGAAGATATGGCCCATATTGATCGCATAAATGGCGGATTCGGTTGTCGGGGTTTTGGTCGCGTTGTAAATGCGCTTTTGTGGGCGCAGTTCGGTCAGTAAAGTGGCACCGTCAAAGACCTGGAACACGCCTTCTTCTGCTTTCCAATTTCCACCTTCCACTTCATGGAGTTCCGTGAGCTTGATGCGATAGTCCGCAATAGTAAATTCATCTCCCACCTGCATCGAGACGACTTTCTCAGTTTGATAAATCGTCGAGGCAATAATTCCGATGACGAGGACCAACACTCCGATATGGGTCAGCATGGCCGCATAGCGTCGTTGGTTGGCGGTAAAGGCGGACAGGCATCCTTTGAAGATGTTACTGCTGTTTCGTTGTGCGTAGAGTTGAGAGACTTTCCCGAAGTCGAGCACAATGGCCATGCCTGAGAAGGCCACGACATAGGTTCCTGCCAGGGCATAGAGGTTGCGAATGCCGGTGATAGCCAGTACGACCACCATGACCGCTCCAGCGAGTAGGGGGATTGAAAAACTTTTTTTCAGGCTGGCGACTGACGCCTTTCGCCAAGGAATGTAAGGCCCGATGCCCATGAGGAAAAGCAGGCCGAGTGCAATAGGCATGAAGACCGCATTGTAATAGGGTGGGCCAACCGTGACCTTTGCGCCTTGTAATGTTTCGAGAATGAGCGGATAGAGTGTGCCCAAAAAGACCGTAGCCGCGGCCACTAGGAAAAATAAATTATTAAAGAGAAAGATTGATTCACGCGAGATGAGCGAATCCATCTCTACTTGGGATTTTAGTTTATTAGATCGGAGAATCAGCGCACCGAAAGCAATGCCAATGACGCTGCCGACGAAAATTAAGATATACAAGCCGCGCTCCGGGTCGGTAGCAAATGAATGCACCGACGTGAGCACTCCACTGCGAACCAAGAAGGTCCCAATGAGCGACAGAGAAAATGTGACAATAATCAGGAATAAATTCCAGACTTTGAACATTTTTCGCTTCTCTTGCACCAACACGGAATGCAAATAGGCGGTGCCCACCAGCCAAGGCATAAACGACGCATTTTCAACCGGGTCCCAGCCCCAGTAGCCGCCCCAGCCCAATTCGTAATACGCCCAATAGCCTCCAAGCAGAATGCCGGTGGTCAGGCACATCCAGGCGAAGGTGGTCCAGCGTTGAGTGACTTTGATCCATTCTTCTCCCAAGCGTCCGGAGAACAACGCGGCCATGGCAAAGGAAAACGGAATGGAAAAGCCCACATAGCCCATGTACAGCATGGGGGGATGCATGACCATGGCCGGATCTTGCAGCAAGGGATTGAGATCCTTGCCATCTAATGGGACGGGGAGAAGCCGTTCAAAGGGACTGGAGAGAAAGACGATCAGACAGAGAAACCCGAAGATGATCGCGCATTCCACAGCAATCAGATAGGGCATAATCGTGGGTTGTGTGCGCCAATGCAGCCACACCGCCAGGGTACTAAACACCGAGAGAATAAAGACCCAGAGCAGGAGTGACCCTTCATGGCCGCCCCACACGGCTGACACCGTATAAAAGAAGGGGAGTTTCGAGTTGGAATTATTGGCGACGTAGAGAACTGAAAAATCTCGGACAATAAAGGAATACACCAAGGACAACATGCCGATGCTGAGCAAGGAAAAAATCAACGTCAGGGCCATGCGCCCTGATCGGGCCCAGTCTGGATTGCGGGTTTTCAGGGCTAACGCAGAGCTGGCCATGCCGAAGACCGACAACACCAAGGCGATAATAACTGAAAAATGTCCTATTTCTATGATCATGTAGGGTGAAAACGTGCCTTACGGCGAGAGGGTTTTCATGAAATCTTTTTTGGGGAGTTCGACGCCCGCCCGTTTCAACTCCATGGGCATGTAGTCTTCAGAATGTTTGGCCATGATCATGGTCGAACGAAAAGTGTGTCCATCTTTCCATTGTCCTTCCACCACTGCGCCTTGGCCTTCCTTGAACAGATCGGGGGGAATACCCTGAAAGACCACAGGGATAGTTGCCGCGCCGTCGGTGAGTTCAAAAGTCAGCCCCACCGGTTCCGGCTGTGTTTTCAAACTGCCCTTTACGACCATGCCACCCACACGAACTTTTTTCGCATAGGTTTCTGGCGTAAAGGCTTTCACTTCTGACGGCGTCACGAAATACACAATATTTTCTCCGAAATTGCCAAAGGCCAAATATCCTAGGGATCCGGCAATCAGGAGAATACTCACAATGATGGCGATTTTTTTATTCTTTGTTGGCAAGGGGCTCATTCTCCGGTTCGTAGAGTTTTTCTTCCTTAATTTCTTTGAATAGAACCATGACTCTCTGGCTCATGGCAAATATGGCCCAACCAAGTGAAAAAACGGCGATCACATAAGCTGCCGCGACGAATCCAAAATTGCTAATCAGCGCTGTGTCTTTGGCCTTGAATGTTTTGGTCTCGTGGTCCAGATGGCCGAGCAACACGATGGTTTTCAGCTCACGAATATTTTCCAATGGGGGACCAGCATATTCCACGGGAAGGGTGGTGGGACCATCCATCAATTCAAAAGTCGCCTGGCCCTGGTCAACAGCCCCCGACAATGTTCCACTTTTTACCATCCCCAGAATTCTAACAGTTTCTGAACTGGCAGGGCTGTTTAGGACCGTTGCCAGGGATATGGTCGATAAATCGCGTTGATACTGTTGGAAGGTCATCATGGCCAAAAGGAGGATCCCTCCGATCATGATGGCCCATCGGGCATAAAATCCGGTCATGGGGATGTCTGAGAAAAATGTGTCTGGCTGAGCAGGCGGCCCTTTTTAGCATTGAGAAGGTCGGTCAGATATAAAATCTGAGTGCGAACCATCACCATATAGGCAAAGAGGAGCCAAGCACCCAGGCTCATGAGGGTTAAGGGAACCAAGATGTCATCGGAAATAGCCACGCCTCTGGTGGAGAAAGACATGGGTTGATGCAACGTGCGCCACCATTCCACCGAAAACTTGATAATAGGAAGGTCGATCCCCCCAACAATCGCCAAAATGGCTGCATAGCGACCACCCCGTTCCCGATCATCCACCAGTTTCCTGAGCATAAGATAGCCGCCCAAAATCAGTAGCAGCACACTAAAGGAGACCAGCCGAGGATCCCATGTCCACCAGGTATTCCAAGTGGGTTTGGCCCAGATCGAGCCGGTAATAAGCGCCAGAGCCGTAAACAGCGCGCAAATGCCAGCAGAAGCCTGGCACATGTTATCCACAAGCGGGTCGCGTTTCCATAAATACCAGATGCTGCCGAAAAATAACACGGAATAGGCCAGGGTGCTGGTATGTGCGAGCGGAACATGAACATACATGATCCGGACCAGTTCACCTTGGTAATAGTCGGGAGGGGATGCCAGCAAGCCCATGTATAGGCCTAAAAAGATGCAGATGGCACCCCCACCCCCAAACCACCCCTTATATCGCTGAATATATCGAATAAACCGATTGAGCATTTTTCCTATTGTAAACGGACAGCTCGACGGAGGAAAGGGCTGAATTAATTGATCTTTGGGGCAAGAGGGAGTATAGGGCGAAGGCAGTATCTTATCCAATTCCCCAATGGGGCTGTTGAAAACAAATGTCCCACCTTATCAGGATGGAATAAGCAAGGCGGCGTTCTCACCAAAAATAGAAATAGGCCATTCTCATCCCACGCCGGATCTTCAGAACTTCTTTTTGGTGGTTCTCTATGCAGAGGGGCGACAGCTAATTCAAAAGACAATTTAAGTGGAAGAAGCAATTCGAGTCCGACCCTTCTAGTGCTGGATCCGGCTCCACGAAACCAACCGGGCTGATGCTAATTGTATCAGATGAAACATTGAAGTATTTCATGTATGGTAAGCGAACAGTGGGACAGAGGTAGATTTAGTCCGGCACATAATGGATCCTGTGATCCGACTATGAAATAAACATATAAAGGTGGCGGTCTTTGTTGAATTGGGTAAGGTGGCTTGGTTTGGTGGAGGGTTTTGCGTGAAAAATTGTCATGATAGTTATACAAATCTCCTTCGTTCTTGCGTGGGAACGGTGAATGCGTCATTGGCGGGTCATTTACGATATTGATGAGTTATATCTGCCTATTTTATTTTGTGAGTGAGGAGAAGCTATGAGCGACATGCCTACAACAGCGATTGAGCATTTTATGCAGCGGGACTTTGAAGCGGTGAGCGAGAAGGCGACTGCTGTAGAAGCCGCCGAACAGATGGCACAGAAGCGAATTGGATGTTTGGTGGTTCAGGGAGAAGGTCTCGATTCTCAGCACCGCTCTATTGTGGGGCTGGTGTCAGAGTCGGATTTGGTCCGTAAAGTCATGGCCGTTGATTCTGTTGATGCAAGTGTCTCTGTGGGGAAATTGATGGGGGACGTTTTGCACACCATTTCTGCTAATCGATCAATGCTAGATGCCAGTCATTTTATGGAAAAACATGGCGTACGACATCTTTGCGTATCAGAGGGGGAAGAGATTGTCGGGCTTATTTCCATTCGTGATCTTGTGAGATATTTTGTGTATGGAGAGTCTGGTCCCATTCGAGAATTGGATGATGTGTATCGTCCTCTCAGTGTGCTTATGCAGACCGCCATTGAAAAAATCGAAGAAGCCGATACGGTGCATCAGGCAGCACAACGCATGGCGGCCAAGAAAATAGGGGCCTTGCTAGTGATGAAGGATAAGGCCGTGTGTGGAATCCTGACGGAACGTGACCTTATCCAAAAAACTCTTGCCCTTGACCGTAATCCGGGTGAGGTCCATGTGGCTCAGGTGATGTCGAAGCCACTGATCGACATTGATATCAATCGAACAGTGCATGATGCCAGCGATCTCATGGCGGAAAAATGGATTCGGCATTTGCCGGTCACTGAAAATGGCATTATTGTGGGAATCCTCTCTGTTCGAGATCTTATTAGAATGGTCGCAGTTCGAGACCGTCCTCGTTTCCTCCGTCAGAAGTGAGGCCATACGAAATCCTGAAAAGCCCTGAGACCTGGAGCGCTCAGCTTAAGGGTAAGTCGGAAGATTCTAGGCTTGGCCTAATTGAGTCTGAATGTGTTGACAGACATGTTCAGCAAACGGCAATGAACAGGTAAAGGCGGGCGAAACAGCATTGAGCACATGCATGGAGCGAGAATCCCCTTCTAGCACAAAATCCATTTCAAGCTTTCGCTTTTTAGTGTCAAGCAATTGCGCACGAATGCCCGGTTTTCCCCAGGTCTCATATTGTTCAGGGGTGATGCCTTCCATGAGGGAAGTGGCGAGTTTTACTAAATGGGTTCGAGAATATTTTTGAATTTCTTCGAACGCCAATCGTTTAAAATCAAATTCTGAAAACATGAATAATCCTGCCTGACGAATCAGCACATCAACGAGTTCTGAAAATTTAAAGTTCTCAAAATTTCCATATTGTTCGCGCCAAAAGGCCGGTATTGCCGTTGGACCAATTTTGGCCTTCCCTTGAGATGTCACGGTGACGTGGACACCCAAAAAAGGATTTCGTAAATCAGGCACAGGGTAAATATTGGTGCGTATGGTTCCCGGCGGTTCATTGGAATAGAGATACAGCCCCTTAAAGGGGAGAATGCGATAGTGTTCGGAAAAACCAAAATCGCGAGCAATGTGATCCGCGTATAGCCCCGCAGCATTCACGATGTACCCAGCGTCATAAGAGTCTCTGGAGCAATGGATCACTGCACCTTGTCGTGACTGGTATCCACTATCATAGTGAATTTCTACCCCTTCCTGTTGAGCATCTTTCACCATGGCGGCCACCACCTCGGTAGGATCTACGGTGGCAGTGGTTGGGGAATATAATGCTCGCTCCCAGGTTTTCACCCGCGGTTCGATTTCCTTGGCCTCAGCTTCGGTGATTTCTTGCAAGGGAATGCCATTGGCCTTTCCTCGTTTGATGAGCTCATCCATTGCCGGAAGGTCTGAATGATCTTTGGCGACGACGAGCTTTCCGCATTGATTAATATGGATGTTTTTTTCTTGGCAGTACTGACGAAGCCGCTCATTGCCCTGTCGCGTGAGCTGGGCTTTTAAGCTATCGGGTGAATAGTAAAATCCTGCATGAAGAACACCGCTATTGCGACCACTGGCATGCAATCCACAGGCTGATTCTTTTTCAAGAATGACGACGGAGGAATCTGTATAGAGGCGCTTGAGCTGCCGAGCGATACTCAGTCCGATTACCCCCCCACCCATGACGAGAAAATCTGTTTTACGCATTTCAAAATGGCCTTTGCTATGAATCTAAGATGAATTCAAATAGCCAGAAAGAGACGACGGTAAAGATGATGTCAAAGATGACTAAGAGATGGAGCCATTGGGAATAAAAGTCATAGGGGTCGCCATTTAGCGTGCCTCGGGTGGCTTCGACGGCGGCGATCATGACCGGGACAGCCAGGGGGAGGAGTAAGACAGGAAGCATGACTTCCCGGGCACGGATTTGCACGGTTAAGGCAGAAAAAAGTGTGCCGACCGCGGATAAGCCCAATGTGGCCAGAAAGAAGACGAGTAAGAGCATGCCGACGGATTCAACCACCTCAAGGTTAAAAAAGATGACGAAGAGGGGAAACAAGAGAATTTCTACGGCGAACATAAAGAGGAAATTAGCCGTCACTTTTCCCAGGTAAATGGCTCCTTTGGGCACGGGACTCATTTGGAGGGATTCCATGCAATCGTTTTGAAGTTCTGATGTGAAGGATTTGCCTATGCCGATGATGCCGGTAAATGTAAATGACACCCAAATGATCCCGGCGATGAGTTGCCGTGCGGCATCTTGGTCCATGGCAAAGCTGAAGCTAAAGACGAGGATGACGATGAGGGCGAAAAACAGCATCGAGGAGATGGTCTCTCGGGTCCGCCATTCGCTAATGAGATCTTTCCAGACCACCCACTGAATGGTGTTAAGAAAGGACATGGGCTTGTAGCTCTTGAGGCGAAAGGAGTTGCAGGTGTCCACCTTGGAGAATG
>JAOUNC010000471.1 GCA_029881175.1 Nitrospirota bacterium
TTCTTAATAGTGTTGACTAGAGAAACTGTCGGCATGTTGCACTGCCGCATTTACAGGGCAAGGTGCCTTTGTGATGGGAGGGGTGACAATTGACCGTCAGCTCAGTGCCAGCGGTGATGGGACGAAGGGCATAGAGCTCAGCACGTTCCTTGATAATCCTCAGAAAGGTATTGGGTGAGCAGGAATGATTGATGAAGCGAAAGCCTGTGGTTTCATTGCCGGCATCAATGGCTTTGCCATTGTTCAGCTCTACAATGGCAATCTGCTTTCGGGTCTTTGCTCGCTTGCGGCCTTCGCGTTGCGAAATAAGCTCTCCGGTTAATTCGCCGATTTTTTGTCTGGCTCGTAATGGCACCTTGGTAAATAGGCCTGCACCCTCTATGTAGCTTGGTTTGACTTCCATCGGCACAGGCCACGGATGATGTCTGTGTTGCTTTTTGCGTTTCTTGGGTAGGTCGTTCATGTTGGGCAATTATTTGATTCCTATGACCATGGAGTCCGGGCCAATCAGATGTTCCACGCGGGTTTCCCGAAAGCCGGCGTCCTTAAGCCAGGCCGTACAGTCGGCTCCGGTGTAGTCGAAGCCTCCGGGTAATTCGATGAGCATATTGAGGCTCATGAGTAATCCAAAGGCGTTGGTTCGGCGTTCGTCATCAATTAATGATTCAAAGATGATGAGTGCTCCGCCATCCGGGAGGGCGTCGTACGCTTTGGCGATCAAGAGTTTTTTCTCTTCGAGGTTCCAGTCGTGGAGAATGTGGCCCATCGATAACACATCAGCTTTGGGTAAAGGATCATCGAAGAAATTACCCGGGACAAACTGTAAGCGATCATGCAGTCCAAACGATTGAATGTATTCTTCGAAAATTGGACCGGTGACCGGAAGATCAAAGCCCCCGCCTTTGATATGGGGATGTGCCGAAGCCACTTGTACCACCAACCCCCCTTGAGCGGAACCTATGTCAAAAAATGTCTGGTACTGGTCCCAGGGAAATTGTCGGGCAATGGCCTTGCTGGCTGCCATGCTCAACCCGGTCATCGATTGAAGGAAGCCTTTGAGTTTGGCCGGATCCGCATAGAGGGTGCCGAAGAAGTCACCTCCTTCCTTAGCCTCATTTTGCGGGAGGCCGGTTTTGAGTCCTTCTGTGAGCGATCCCCAAAAACGGTAGAGCCGGGCATTGGCCATTTCTAGAAATCCACCAATATAGGAAGGCTTGGCTTTGTCTAAATAGAGAGCGGTCTCTGGCGTGTTGGCATAGAGCTTATTTTTGCGTTCAAGCAGGCCCAATGCGACGAGGGCATCAAAAAAATCACGCGCACTGCGCGAGTGCAAGGCCAAACGTGTTTGTAGTGTGGCCGCATCCAATGGTTGGTGGGCTAATTTGGTAAAGACTTCCAACTCAACGGCACTGAGCAGGGTCTTTGAACCCCAAAAGGCCATGCCGAGTTGCATGATATGTTCCGGGGAGGGTGCTGGATTCATGGTGGTTCTCCGAACTCTGTGTCGAAAAATATGTACGAATTAATCCCCGCCTTGAAAGGCATCTTCTTCGTGTTCAGGGACAATTTCGACAGTTTCCATGCCCAAGCCTCCTTGAAAGGATTCTCGGATGGCCAGAATATGTTGCTGCGTGGGCGTACCTTCGATCTCGTTGGCAAACTGTTTCAGAAACCGGTTGCAGGCATCTAACCCATGTTGGAAATATCGAGCCAAGGGGCCTTCGGTCACTTGTTGCCAGGTAATATAGATCAAAAACTCCTGGAACCATTTTGCCTCAGGCAGTTTCTCTCCAAAGGCTTGAAGCCTTTCATAGGCTTGCTTGGCGTCCGGCCCTTGGTCGGTTGAAAATGTCTCTTCGGCGTCCAGGATATCTGACTCCCAGTCTCCCAGTTCTCCCTGTTGTTCTGCCTGCTGAAGGGCTTGGTGTGCAGCAATCGCCGGATCAAAATTCATAATGTCCTTTCATTTCTATGTGGGGTGTGCGTTGGTGGGGGACGAATCCGAGCTTATGCGATCAGTCCCCTGTGTTCTTGTGAGTCATGGCGGCAAACGTTTGCTGTAAAAATTTTCCGAGTCCATCCATGGCCCTCTGCATTAATTCGAGTCCATCCCAGGTTCGTGTATTGAGGTCCAGGTGCATATTGGCCCATTCACAAGCTATGGGAAGGGGCATCAGCCGAACAGGTCCACCCGTCAAGTCGGCCCAGAGCAGACTCAAGACGGTCCCCGCCCTGATGGGAATATGTAGTTCCTGGATAGGATTATTCACCATATCCTGACACAACTCTGCAGGTGAGGATACCAGATGGCTTCGACAGGCTGCAGGGCGGTGGTCGTAAATTGAGCAGATTTCGTTTTCCAGAAAAATACAGGGGAGGCGCAGGGCATAATAGGCGC
>JAOUNC010000472.1 GCA_029881175.1 Nitrospirota bacterium
AATCCCCTGTTGGGTAGAGGTTTGGCGAAGCGTCCGAAGAACGTGGCTGATTTCTCTTGAATCCAATCGGGGTTGACCTTCCAAATACCGCCCCACAACCTCGGCACACCATTCCCCATCCCGCTTGGCAATACCCACCAGACCTTCACTGGCCTTCCTCGCCCAACCCGTGACAAACACCCCTTCGCACACCTGGTCGGTACGTTCATCAAACACTTGAAAGAGGGCATCGTCGGGCTCACGTCCACTCTTCACGGGATTGGTGGTGAAGAGGCCAGCCCGACTGGGCAGCCCAAGGGATTCATCAACCTTATCGCCTACGGCAAAAATCACGCTATCGCAGGGAAACTCATACAGTTGATTGGTTCCCACTGCCGAGACATTTTCATCCTTGGCCTCTAAACGGGTTTCTTCGATTTCCAGGCCTCGAACGCGGTTCCCCGCATCTGTTAGGACTCGCCGCGGCGCTGCCAAAAATCTGAATCCCATTCGAGCTTGACTGACCGCGGGTTCTCCTTTTTCACATTCCCGTTGCACCTCCTGGAACAGCAATTCCGGATTCTGCCCGACCGCTTCCAATCGGGAACGAATTCGAGAAAATTCTCCCTGCAGATCGTTGTGATCAATATTGGCGCTTATAGCTCGAAGCTCTTTGGCGTGATATTTCCGTTCGGCTGGTCCCCGGCGAGCCACCGCCGTCACCTGTTCGACCTTTTTGTAGCGAATCAGCCAATGCGCGATATCCACCATCACATCGCCCACACCAATAATTGCAACATGCCGGCCCATTTCGAACGCCCGATTCCCCTGTACCGGCAGTTGATTAAAATGGAACACGACATCCTTGGCATGATAGACCCCGATGGCCGATTCTCCTTCGAGCCCTACTGATTTCGTCCCCTGAGCCCCCGTGGCAAACACCACAGCGTTGGCGCCTAATCCACGAAGATCCTCAATGGTGATGCCTTTGCCATTTCCCACCAAAATGTTTCCGAAATAGTGGACGTTGGGATGGCTCAAAATTTCCCAATATTGCTTTTTCAACCCACCCCGCAGTTTTGTCTTACTCGGGAAAATCCCGTATTCAGCTAGACCGCCAAACTTGATGTCCCGATTGAGGATAATGACCTGGTGACCCGCTTCGGAAAGCATATTGGCCACGGATAATCCGGCGGGGCCGGCTCCAACGACAATGACCAGATGAGCTAATTCCTGATTCATGTTGATACTCCATTCACTTGAAAAATATTCTCCCATTCAGTTCTGGAAGCCCAGTGATCCCCAGCCGGATTTAGCAAAACCTATTCCATTTGAAGAAATGAATTCAAGTGAAGGCGGCAAGGAATCCGAAAAGAGAAAAAGAACTATTGCTTTTTGAATGGTGGAGCGGAATGCTCAGCCCCCGGCCCCCTCTGCTCATGGATTGTGAATTTCCAAAAACGAATGGGCGGACAATATGTTCCTCACCTAGACAATTTATACGGAGTCATGGATGATTCGGATGTATGGATAGTGGGTTGGCTCCTCAATTATGAACGTAGAGAGATTCTTGGCTAGCTGATTTGTGTGAAGTCGTAGGGTCAGGTTTTGCCATCATGTGTTCTCTTCTTCCGCTTGCGGCATCCGACTACTGATTGTGGAATAATGGAGGCCCACATGGTCAGCGGTTTCCCGCATGCGATAGCCATAGGTGCGATAGGCCTCGGCCATGGCCCTAGGGCGACAGATGATTCCGAGGGAGAAGCGTTGAGAGTTGGGGGCGAACCGCCTGGGTCTGCTGGCGAGGAATTTTCCTCTTCGTAACTGGTTGCCATTGATGCCTTCGTTCTTTTTGTGAGCGAACGCCTGCGCGCAGCGGCACACCTAGTCGCGTAGCGGGCGGGCCATAGATGGAATCGAAATATCGCTTTGCAAGACCTGACTTCAAGCCATAACTTCTGTATCCCATTCCTCGATTTTTAAATTCCCGTGGCTTAAAGTATCTGTAAGTTTTATTTTTAATAAATTTCAAAAAAGAGGGCAAAAAGTTTTCTGATATATCAACACAAGATGCCGTACGTTTCACGAGGCAAAAAGCTTTTAATTTAGAATAATGGAATTATAATGCTGCCACCTGAATTTATAGACAGATTTAAGCAATTGATGAATATATCTATTGAGGATCTTGCGCACGAGGCGAAGGGGGAATTTTCAAAACGAAGTGCGGATTTTGCTAAGAGGGGACATACAACGCCTCAGAATCAGCAGGGTGTACACCATGCAACTGCACTATGGCACACCCAACAGCGGATTAATAAAACTCTGGAGGCCCTAAAAAAAGTATTGTCGGTTTCTAACTTGTCCTACTCTGACAATCTGGCTTCAGAATTAAAAGCTATGATTGAACCCCT
>JAOUNC010000083.1 GCA_029881175.1 Nitrospirota bacterium
TGTTCAGACGGGATGGGGTTGAGTTTTTCAAATGATAGGCCTCTCTGTCAATGAGTTTTAGTTAATACGTCCACATATCACGAAAGTTATTATGATGTCTCGTGAAATTCCCCTCTTAGAAGCACCGAAATTGTTTTCTCAGCAGAACTACCGCGATGTATTGAAGCGGGAGATGGATGCCGGGAAAATTCCGCTGAGTTTAGGGAAGAAATGTCCGGTCAAATGTGAATTTTGTTATGAATTAGATCATTCCTATCGGGAAACGCTCGATCCCCCAAAAACGACCCAGGAAGACTGGGAGTTTATGTTGAATTACATAAATTCTCGACCGACGGATCCCCTACAGTTTTGGTGTTTGGGCGGGAATGAATTTATGGAATGGACGGATCTCTTTCTCCATCCCAAAGCCATGGAATGGCTCGAAGATTTCTTGAAGTTTACGGACAAGAATATCCAATTCTTTACGGTGGGTTTTGTCCATGTTCCCAAGATTCACCGGTTGGTTGAGCAGTATCCTGGGCGTATTAATTTTGAACTATCCGTTATTACTCTTGGAGCGTATCGGCAGAAAATGATGCCGCATGCTCCATCCGTAAAACATTTAATGAAGGTGTTGGATGGGCCGGCTGTGTCGGCAGCAAATTTTTATGCCTTTGACCAGAATACCATGTCTGAAGATGCCAAAATGATTTCAAGCATTAATGCCAAATGCGTTTTGTGGATGGGGTGTCTCACGCCTGTCGGGGGGATTAATGATTCCACAAAAACCCTCATGCGACAGGGTCGGCAGTACCTGCCTGTTGAGGCTGAGAAAATTTATGATGCAGGTCTTCCCAATTTGACCACCATCCATACCGAAGCCTATGTGACGGCTTTTTTAAACCGGCGGCGAATCATTAGCATGTTTGATTCGTTAGAGTTAGAAAAACGGGATCCTGTTGTGATGGCCGGGAGTGTCTTTCGTGTGTTAACCATGTTTCGCAAGAAACGGGCTAAATTTTTACATATTCCTAACGCGACGTTAGGAGGGGATTCGGACTGCACGGTGCTGTTGACCCTGAATGATATTGCGAAGCGGCTGACCAATGAAAAATACGTGTACCTCCCGCAATGTATTTTGGAATCTGGACGTGGCCCAGGGAGGGATATTGCCGGCGTTCATGTCGATGAGTTTGTGAAAATGACCGGGGTGAAGGTTCGAATGCTGCGAAAAATCGATACGAAATTTGCCAATAACCGCTTGTATCGGAACGGCTCCTTGCAGAATTATGTCGAGGATTATGTGCGAAACCCACTCACGCGAACTTATGAAGCAGTCACGACTATCGCGTAAGTTTCCAGGAATTATTGTGAAGCGAGTTGGGGGAAGAGTTGTGTGTCCAAACCTGAAGATGATATTCAAAAAAAGATGGCATCCTGATGAAACATATGGGGGGACTTTGGTTTTTTCTTTTGCTGTCTGCGACCATAGGATGTTCCGCAAGTCTTGAAAGCAAGGAGACGTTCAGTCAACAAGAAAAGGAAAACGATTCGTTTAGATGTGAAAAGATGACTGATGTGAGACTAGGGGGCAGAGGAGTACCAGATTGGCAAAGTGCGTATGAAGAATGTATGGTCACCGGCGGCAATTAAACGCTTCTCCTTTAATATAGCAAACTATTTTTAAGGTCTTCATCTTAAAATTTTCGTCGGATTTCATTTTTCCTCTCTAGAATAATTTCTTTCTGGTTTATTATGGATACTTCTCGAAAATGGCTTCAATTTTATCAAGCGGATGTGTTTACGAATGAGCCGTTTGGAGGGAATCCCCTTGCCATATTTCCTGATGCTGGTGAATTGACAGATCGTGAATTTCAGCAAATTGCTCGGGAGATGAATCTTTCCGAAACGGTTTTTGTCCTTCCACCAACGGATCCGCGAGCCGCCGCCAAGATTCGCATCTTTACTCCATCCCAAGAAATTCCATTTGCCGGACACCCTGTGTTGGGTACGTTTTATGTGCTTGGCGCACTTAAGCGTATTCCATTGCAGGAGCCTGTGACCAACATATTTTATGAATGCCATATAGGAGTATTTCCTCTTGAGCTGATCATTTTAAAAGGTCAAATCGAACAGGTAGTGATGTCTCAACCTTCTCCTGAGTTTCTTGAGGTGGTGAGCCAGGTAGAGACAATTTATGAACTCGCCAAGGCGTTAGGTGTACATAAATCGCTAATCACGGATTCTTCCTTTCCTGTGGAAGTGGTTTCAACGGGATTGCCTGTTCTTATTGTGCCAATACGGACTCTTACCGCAGTCAAGTCGATGCAGGTCAACCATGCCGCTGTTCGTGATCTCTGTGCCCGTTTAGGGACCAATGGCATCATGGTCTATACCACCATGACCCTCGAAGAAAATTCTACGGTGCATACCCGTATGTTTGCGGCACCGATTGGGATTCCTGAAGATCCGGCGACCGGCAGCGCGAGTGGTGCGTTAGGCGCGTATTTGGTGAAAAACGGGGTCGTGGAAGTGGGGCCGACAACGGAAGTGGTGATAGAGCAAGGGTATGAAATTGATCGTCCCTCTCGGATTCTCGTTCAAGTCTTTTCTGATGACGATATGATTCAGGAGATCAAAGTTGGTGGGCAGGTGGTGCTGGTAGCCGAAGGCAAGATGGTGTATTGATGTGGATTGTCTACTAGGCTTGAGGCGCTATTTCGTGAGTTCTCCTGCAATGTGACCCATTTCTGGTAGAATCAATTTATCCATGGCCAATCGAACAGCTCCCTGGGAACCAGGGATAGAAAAAATAGCCAGATGTTCATAGATGCCTGCTGTCGCACGGCTCAACATGGCTGCTGAGCCGATGTCTTGATAGCTCAAGTATCGAAACAATTCCCCAAACCCGTCCAGTCGTTTTTGTAGAAACCCATCCACTGCTTCAAATGTTGAATCACGGCGGGAAATGCCGGTCCCACCGTTGATGATGATGACGTGTATGGCAGTTTGTTGCCCGGCTTCTTTTAGGAGCCGTGTAATCTCCACTGGTTCATCTTTGATGAGATGATAGTCGGCGATCGTGTGTCCATGTTCCTTGAGGAGATGACAGATTAGCTTCCCGCTGGTATCGGATTCTGGTGTTCGAGTGTCACTACAGGTGACCACCATACAAGCCAGGGAGACAGAATCATGGACCTTATGGGAGAGGTGGGATGCTTGTTTAGCCTCTGTATGAGACGTATGGCCCGCATGTGAACGGTAATCACTCATAAAAAATTTTCGTGGTAAGGAAAATTAAGCCCATATCGAATCAGGGTTGAGTTGTGTGGCGGGCTCGCCTTTTTTGATATGTTCATCCAAAATGATAGCCACATCGGAATCTTTGACCTGGGAATACCAAGTTGCGGTTGGGTACACGACAACATTCGGGCCTTGTTCGCATGGCCCCAGGCATGTGGTTCCTGTCACGAGCACTTCCCCCGGTTGTATTCCTCGTTCCATTAAGCCCATATTCAAGGCCATGAGTAAATTCTGAGCGCCGGATGCTCCACAAGAGGGTTTCGGATGTCCCGGAGGTCTGGAATTTGTACAAACAAGAATGTGATATTTGGGCTTTGGCATAGTATCTCCTTTATTGTCGGGGAATGTGTAATGTGGAAAATCGGATTGTATTTCGTTAGGGGGTCTTGCGATTACTTGGTGCGGAAGAGATTCCACATCTCAATGCATTCATCAGGTAAGTCCCATTTTCGAATGCCTGCCATGACCCAATCCAGGTAATGCTCTTTAGGTTTAAACTTCCCGATGGCTTGTCCGACATGGGTCGTCACAAATTCCTTTTGGTCGTCTTCCTTAAATACGTGCACTTCAACATGTCGATAAGCATCTTCTGGGAGATCCCCCTCGAATTTGTCCAATTCGATGACGTCTTCTGGGGTGAGCTCAAAAACCGCGCCCCACACACGTTCACCGGCTGAGGGCACGATGGTCGCAATTCCGCATCGCCACTGATTGGACCAGCGTCCAAATTTAATGGTGTGATCTGGAACATAGGCCTTGAATAAAAACTGGTGTTCTGGTGCCCGTCGTTTTAGTTGGATCGGGTTAAGGTTGTCCGCGTACATGAAAAATCGCATAATTAAGTCCTGTTCGTTTTAAGCAACAGGTAGTATTACCATACTGCCTTTGCAGACTGTCAAGGAAAGATTTGAAGCGGCAACGGTTGGGATGAAGAAGGAACGAGTTACCAAACGCTCTCAGGTAGGCCGACGAAGTAGATTCTTTCCAGGAGAGGAAAGGGACGGCTAGGAGCTCTTGGGGGTGAGGTGGAGCTGGCGCTGAGAATGGTCCAGGCGAACCATGAAGCGATCAAAGAAGCTTAGTCCCAAGAGGCCATCAATACCTTCTGGCAGATTCGGGATGGTATGGATGACGACGCGGACATGATCACGTCCGGCATTGCCGACGCGAATTCTCGGCGCAATGCCCATTTGGGCTTGGACATTTCCCCCAGCGGTATACAATTGAATGTTGGGATTGTTCGGGTCGGACTGAATGCCTGCGTCAAAAGCCAGTTCTTCGGAGATTGTGGTAAAGGTGGCGCCGGTATCCACGATCAGTTTGGCCTGATGGAGATCATTAAATTCTACTTGTGCAATCCACACCCCGCCTTGACGTTCCAATGGAATAGTTGAATCTTCCGATCCACCCGTCACTTTCCCCGATGCTGCAAGGCTGGCCTTTGCCGTGAGTATGGCTTGGTCCAAGGGAACACGACTGAAAATGGCTTGGCCGCCAACGACCACTCCGATGAAAAATATTGCAAATATTAAGAAAAATCGACTTGAACCCATAAGTGAGCCTCCTGGAACGGTTAGGCAAAACGGATTTTTTAAGTTGTTGGAAGGTTGCTCTACTGTTCGGTTTTTTTTAGGCGACTCTTGATGCCAAGGTTCTTTGTTGATGCGACGGTATGGATATTTGATGTTGTAGTGTGCCTGCTTTGATTGAAATGCAAATTGTTTGTTGCAATTAATTTGCAAGTGTTGTTGACAGAAATGGAGCTCTTTGCTAGCTTATTTTCAATGATTATGTCCTGGACCAGACACAAGACTTTTCGTATTTCTCCATTGGGTGCTGGTCTTGCCCTTTCCCTGGCGTTGGTCATCTTGGCCGTTGTTCCGTTTGCGCATGCCCTCGAAATTCATCATATCTTTTCCGACATCGATGATGATGGGCACCAACATTCTGATTTTGATTTGTGCAAATGGGTGCAACAGCACACCAGCAATTCCCTGGTCTGGGATGTGCCTCAACCGGCGCAACAATCATGTCTGCATTCGCGGCTTTCTGTGGCCAGTGACCAGTTCTTTTGTTGTTTCTCTTCTCACCTCCTGCATTCTCGCGGTCCTCCGAATTCCCTTTTTCTGTAATTTTCATTTCTAGTTCAGGTTTATCAATCAAGGTCTGTCCCGTGCTGCCTAACGAACGGATAGGGGGGCTTCTCCTGTTTTAGGCGTTCGCTATCAGATCTTGGTGAATGAAAAGGGAAAGTAGTACATGTGGATTCGGCAATTGGTTATAGAATTCTGCATCGTCGGGTTGAGTGTCATAGGTTTATTGATTGGTGAAACCATTGTTTTGGCTGAAGGGAACGAGACGCATGTCGCGGATCAAGTCAGGATCATCACGGGTGTTGTGCAGGATGAGAATTACCATCCTGTGCCTCACGCGAAAGTGGAGTGGCGTGATCAGGATGGCTCATTACTTGAAGCCCAAGTGACGAACAAAGACGGGGAGTTTATCTTTGGGGTTCCCGCTCCCGGTATCTATTCCATTAAAGCGAGTCAAGCTGCTTTGTCTAGCGAAACAGTTGTTCTGAAAATTGGGATGGAACCCTTGACCGAAATCCAGTTGACCTTGGCCTTGCGCCAAGAATTAACGCTAGAGGTTCTGGCGCCTCTGCCACCTCTTCAACATCATGTCTCAAGTGAGACCTTTTCTGTTAGCCGTAAAGATATCGAAGAGTTGCCACGAGGGAATAACCTCGCATTGAGTGATGTGTTGCTCACACTTCCGAGTGCCACTGATGGCGGACTCGGGCAAGTCCATATTCGTCAGGAGCATGGAGGGCTGCAATTCCGGATTGATGGCGTGCCCATTCCAGATACTGTTTCGTCTGTTTTTTCAGATATTCTTTCTCCAAGAATCTGGGAACGAGCCGACATTATTTTAGGTGGACCAGAAGCGCAGTATGGAAATCGGACTGCGGCGGTTCTGGACGTGACCACCAAGAGTGGGTCAGCGCCGCCCTTTGGATCCGTGCAATTTTTCGGAGGATCAAATGAAACGATCAATCCCTCATTTGAATATGGTGGGACGGTGGGGGAAGCATTTCGCGTTTATGTGCAGAATAGTTTTATCTCCACCAATCGAGGGTTGAACCCGCCCACGTTAGGAAAGACGATTTTTCATGACCAAAGTACACGCAATCAAACATTCCTACGTGGGGATTGGCAAGTTAATAATCAAAGCCATATGACGTGGTTATTCCTGAATTCGATTGCGAAGTTTCAAATTCCGACCCGCCCTAATTTGACGGCTAATCAGAATTTGGTCGCGTTGATTCAGGCCCAAGACCCCGGTTTTACACCTGTTCGCTCCCAAGACATTGATGAAAATCAAAAAGAGAACAATCAATATAGTCAGGTGGTTTGGCGCCATGATTTGAGCCCTAACCGGTTTTTTAACTTGGCAGGGTATTTCCGACATACGCGATCGACATTTTCCACAGATCCATTGAACGTGTTGGCCTATACGCCAGATTCAGATGAACCATTTTCAGCAGGATCCCAAGATCGATTCGCGTATTCTGGCGGTTTTCGGTTTGACTATACGCATCGGTTGAATCCCGATCACTTACTGAAAGCTGGTATGCAAATTGATCGAACCGAAGCGATCAACAAGACTCGTCTTTCTGTATTTCTTCGTGATGGCATGGGGAATCCTACGGGTGGCATTGAGTCGCGGAATGCTGATAATCGCACCATTGGGTGGCGTGAGGAGTTCTGGGTGCAGGATCAATGGACACCGTGGGACAAGTGGACATTTAATCTGGGTGTCCGGTTTGATCAAATTCAAGCGCTGACGAATGATGGGCAGGTCAGCCCGCGTATTGGCATCACGTATGCCCTGACTCCCAAACATGTGTTTCATGTCTTTTATGGCCGATTATTTACTCCGCCAAGCTTGGAAGCGGTTCAATTTGTTCAACTCAATACCATCGGCACAACCGCCGAACCGGAAAATTTGACTAATCGGACGGTGGAGCCCGAACGGGCGCATTACTTTGAAGTCGGGTCTGCTCATTCCCTCGGTGATTCGGTGGAGGTGGAATTGACCGGATTTTATAAGCTCAGTAAAAATCTTTCCGATGCAGGACAATTCGGAACCACGCCGCTGCTCAATTATTTTGCGTTTGAGCGTGGGTGGCAACGGGGCGTAGATTTCAGCATCAAAGCCAAATTCAGTGAAAAACTCTATGGGCGAGGAAATGTGGCTTGGGGACAATGCCGTGGCAAGAAATTGCAATCTGGATATTTTCTTCTCGAACAAGGTGAGATTGATGATATTAATAGCAGCAGTGGTGTGTTTTGTGATCATATGCAGTTGGTGACGAGTTCGGCGGTCTTGACGTATCACCCTTTCGAACAGACGACGGTGACCGGGCAAATGTTATTCGGCTCCGGGCTACGGACGGCAAATCCCGGAGAAAAGACCAATTCAAATAATAGCCCTTCGCACACCACCTATAATTTCTCGATTGATCAGGTCATATCGCTATGGGATCACTACAAAGTGGTCCTTGGGTTTGATGTGATCAATGTGTTAGATCAACAGGTGTTCTTGAATAGCGGAGAAGGCAGTATTGGGTTGGGCGTGTCTCATGCCAATTTGCCTCGATCATTTTTCTTTCGTGGACAATTTTTCTTTGGTGGATAAACGTATTATGTGGCCGTGGGTTTTTGGGTTGATTGTCACAGGTTGTTTTTTTGGAAATATGCCGAATCTGGCTCAGTCTGAGCAAACGGATTTTCCCACACATCACTCCGATCATGCCGAAGATGCACAGGTTGACATGCTCCCCTTGGTTCATGTTCATGGGTTGCGAATCAATAAAGATCAACAACTCGGCCCTGTCCCTCAGAAGACTCCATGGCCCATTGTTCCCAGCCAGTTGGAGGGCAAAGAACTGGATGATTGGCTTAAGGCCCGCTTTCTCGTCAACAAAACGGGAGAGGCGACGGTCGTCATTCTTCAGCCTGCTACCAATCATGAGTTGACCCAGGTTTCCTTGCAGGCTCTCAAGCAGTGGACGTTTTTGCCCCAAATGGATGGAGACCACCCCGTGGACGGTGAGGTTTCTATCCGTATCCATTTCCGCACTCAATAACTCTTCTTGTGCTCATTCCTTCGTTCATCACAAGTCCTGCCGGAGGGACCGGGTAGAGATGGTAGTCTCTCTTCTTCTGGTTTCTATATAGACTTTTCCAGGAAAACCACGTATTCTTGATCCTCGGGTGAGTTCTTCGTTTTTTGTTGTCTCACTTGTTGGGCTATAGGCATCATGGGTGTTCTCTTCAAGGCCATGAACTGGCCTGCCTACTCGCTCCTTCCATCTTCTTTCCTACAACCACGTCATCCGTTCTTTCTAGCCAATTGTTAATGGTGAGTTGGTTACCCATCCGTCAGTTCTTTTTTTTGTTGGCCTGTCTCCTTATGGTTTCCAGTGGGCTCCTGGTGTATTGGTTGTATGTTGGAGCTCTCGAACGGGAACATGTTCGTGTGATGGATCTTGCTTGGCTGCATGCCAAGCAATTGGAAGCTCTTAGCGCGCAATCAACGGAAGATAACAACCGTCTTTCTGACCACGAAACAATTGCGGTTCGAGTTCAGCGAATTTTTGACGCGCAACAGGCTCCACATCATTTTGGCGAAACCGGTGAAATCCTCTTGGTCCTGGAAGGAATCGATTCAGGGGAATTCCCGGGTTCTCCCTATGCTGAGCACGAATTTCTTGTTGATGGGCTGGGGAGAATATTCCTAACGGCCTCTGCCCCCATTCGAAACTCGTCATTAAGCGTGGTGGCCAGGATTGA
>JAOUNC010000473.1 GCA_029881175.1 Nitrospirota bacterium
GAGCCGCCATTTCAAGCGCAGTTACCGCCTCACCCCACCGCCGCTCTGACATCAGTGCGAGGCCTAACTGAGACCAGCCTGTGGCCCATTCGGGACGCTGTTCCACCACCCATTGAAATTCTTTCGTGGCATCCTTGAAATGGCCCATCGAAGCCAGCGCGATTCCCAAATTGTCATGGAGCCAAAAGGCTTCTTGCCCAAAGGGATCGTGCTGGAGAGCTTCCCGCCACGTATGCGCCGCCTTCGCCCAATCCCCCATGCGACTCCAGGCCACACCCAGCAACAACCGAGCGGGCGTCAAGCGACCATCCAAAGCCAGCGCTTGCGCGAAGGCTTCCGCACTCGCTTGCCCCCCCCCCTTTGCCAATAACGCCACGCCAAGATTGAAATGCGCAGGGACTAAATCCGGTTGGAGCGCCAACGCTTGACGAGCATATTCGCTGCCTTCGTGATAATTCCCCTCCTGCACAGCTAAGAGACCAAGGTCGGCATAGGTCCTCGCTTCACGCGGATTCAACGCCAGGGCCTGCAACCAGGCTTCCCGCGCCTGACCATATTCATGGGATTCATAATGTGCCCGCCCCAACGCGGCATAGGCCTCTTCCCATTCCGGCGCCAAAGTCAGTGCAACAAGAAAATGCTCCACAGCCACTGGGGAATTTTTCTTCGCTAAGAAAGCCAAGCCCAACGCATAATGGGCTTCAACGAAATTTGGCTGAAGACGAAGGGCAACCTGCCATTCTTTCATCGCTTCCAGAAGCCGTCCATCCCGAACCAGGGACACCCCATAGTTATAGGAAACCAACGCCGCCAGTGAATAGCGCATCGATACGGATTCAGGATCAAGCCGTTCGGCTTCCGTCCAGGCCGTAATCGCGCCTGTTAAATCCCCGGTCTTGGCGAGCGCCACACCCAGATTATGATAGGCATCGGCATAGGCCGGCTTCTGATGAACCGCCTCGCGGAACGCATCAATAGCCACGTCCAATTCATTGGTCAGAAAAAAATCCACGCCCAAGCGGAGATGCTCCTCAGCGGAATCGAACTCAGGAATTGCCGCCACTTCCGATCCCTCTAATGAACCCGCGACAGCCCCTAAAGGGCTACAGAGGAACACGAAGCCAAACAGCCACGGACTCGTCCTTATCCAGACAGACCTTTGGCTCATTTGATATCTCACCTGCATCACCCCATGTAGGTACGGTTAATCAATGGTGCCAAAACGGAACGGGAGCCCCCCTTACCAGACAACAACAACCCGTCCATTCTCAATGTATTAAGAAACTGGAAGGATTTGAAGAGGCAGAGAGAGAATATTCTTAAAAAATGAGAAATTTTGGTCTTCAGTCGTCATCCCTGCGGTTATCGGCAGGGATCTCTTACCCATGATTCCAAACAACCACTTGCTGTAAGGACCTTTCTTGTCTTGTCAGTAATATCATCCTAAGCCGCTTCGATTACACCCAGGACAGGCAAGGGCCAAGGATTTGTGCCAAATTTGAAGTCGATTCGTGGAGGCGAGATCCTGCATTTCATTCAGAGTGACAGCAATTTGTAAGGCCTATCATTTTTATATAACAGCAAACCAAGGATCTCGCTCACCCTCCTTTCACCGCGCAGCCTTGATAAAAATAGGCAAAGGGTTTGGGTACGCCAGGAAGATAAAATGTTTTCAAGGAAGGAACGGACCATGATTGGGCTTGGATCAGCTCCACCATCGGCCGGTTGAGATGACAGCCATCCCCAATATGCTTCCAATAGGGAGTCAACCGATCCTGCCACTTACCGACCGAGTGATCGGGGCTTTGACCATGCTCCAGAAATAAAAACCTGCCACCGGGTTTCAGCACGCGATGAATTTCTTGGATGGCCGAGGAAATTTTGGGGACACTGCAAAGGGTCATCGTACTCAGGACCGAATCAAACGAGTGATTCAAAAACGGCAGAGTTTCACACGAGGCGATAATCCATTTGACCTGATTGACCAAACCAGGTTGTTTGGGAATCTGAGACCGAGCGATGGAAACCATCCCAGGATTCGGATCGATGGCCGCTACCGAGTCAATGCCGCTGGAATAAAACGGCACGTTCGCCCCCGTCCCAAACCCGATCTCCAGAACCGCCCCCGAGGCCTGCGCCAATAACGATTCCCGCAATGGCCCAAACGCCGCCTGCTTCATACTCCAATTCAGGATCCTCGGAAACACCTTGTGTGAATACCATCCGCATGCCATAAGCATTTTCATTGAGATTTACTGAATCCTCCCACAGTGCCCTGCGGAAAAATGAACATGATTCTATCAAACTTTATCACTCTATCCTTCAGGGGGAGCAAGGAAGTTTCTTTAGTTTCTTCGCTGGAAATTACCTGTGAAACTTTAAAC
>JAOUNC010000321.1 GCA_029881175.1 Nitrospirota bacterium
GATCATGTTTGAAGACCGGTTGCAGCTGGCGTTAGCACAGGCCAGGCGGGATGGAACTTTACTGGCGCTGCTCTTCTTAGATTTGGATAACTTTAAATCCATCAATGACCGGCATGGGCATCAGATTGGTGATCGGTTGTTGCGAGTGGTGGCCAAACGGCTTGTGGCGTGTGTGCGAACCACCGATACCGTTTCCCGCTTAAGTGGCGATGAATTTACCATCATTTTGCAAGGGCTTGATCGCATTCAAGATATTCGGCAAGTCGCTCAAAAAATACTGGACTGCCTTATTGCACCTATTCACTTACATGGACAAAATGTTCCTGTGCAGATCAGCATTGGAATTGCCGTTTCACCAAAAGATTCAACCGACCCCGGTTGTCTTTTAGCGATTGCCGATCAGGCCATGTATCGTGCCAAAGCCTTAGGCGGGCAGCGATGGTATTTTGCGACGCCGGAATGGAACCTTGAGTAAGAGATATTCCTCGCACGAGTATTCTGTTTCTTCTTCTCTCAACATTTTTTAATCCTCACGCAGGTTTCATCTTCATGCCATTGGGCTTTTCCTTTCGTTGAGGAAAACCCACGATTGTTGAGAAAAAGCTTCTCGATCCCGCCGCATGGCCTGGACTACGCTCTGTAGGCTGTTCCCTCCAATATACCTCCCTAGATGATTTTCTGTGAGTGAGACATTTCGTGCTTGTCCCAGTATTTGTTGGGCGCAAAATCATAACTGTGCGAGAGAACCGTAAAATTTAGGTACTTTGTACCAAAAGGTGTATCTCAAACTGCGAGGAAATCTTTGATTGTGGGCTTCTGAGGTTGTGGCGTTTTAACTGTGGAGGTCCTGAAGAACTTTTTCTGGCCTTGTTCTTGCTATCTTTGTGATTAGGGATGTTGTGCGCTGAGAGCGTTAAGACAATTTGTTTGTGCGAGAAAAGGAGTATTGATTCATGATTGTTCACCTCCAACCTATGAGAATACTGGCATGGGGTCTCGTGTTGATGCTGGCCGTTCTGGCTATGGGGTGCGGACATCGCTCCTCCCACGGAAGTCAGGTCCATTCAAAGAAATTTAATAGGGATAGAATGGTGGCGCACCAACCGGCGGCCTCCGATCTCACATCGGCCAGCGGTACGTCCGGGAAGATCGCGGGGGGGGAAGGCTATTTTCCGACTGAGTCGGGAACCTTTTCCGATCTGCTGGGAGATGAAGCGCTCATTCAAGAGGATCCAAAATTTGGACAAGAGGGGCAAACTGGGGGCTCACCAAATGATTATTGGCTGAATCGAACGCGGGCGGAGCAATTCACAGCACAAAGCGGGCTAGAGGATGTGCATTTTGAATTTAATAGTATTCAATTGAGCGAACGAGCGAAAACGGTCTTGATGGCCAATGCCCAATGGCTCAAAGCCCATCCTGATGCCGAAGTGACCATCGAAGGGCATTGTGATGAGCGGGGCACCTCTTCCTATAACTATGTCTTGGGTGAAAAACGCGCCGTGCGAACCAAAGCCTATCTCGCCAGCTTAGGTGTTCCAGATGAACAATTGCACGTCATGTCGTTTGGAAAAGACAATCCGGCCTGCTGGGAATCCACTGAGCCCTGCTTTCAAAAAAATAGACGGGCGCATTTGGTCTTAGGGATTACCGTGGCATCAACGGCTATGCGGTAGAGAGACGGGGTACGTTTTAGAAGACGCCATTGGGTCTCCCTGTCTCCCTCGCCCATGTGGGGAGAGGGAGTTGTGAAAGTGGCAACACTCATAGCCTGGCCGGTTGAAGGGTACTGCTCCTTTCGTTGAATAAGAACATAAGTAGTAGTGAGGCAATTGTTATGAAACACGCGTGGTTCATCCTTCTCCGCTGGAGTGCAGGAGCTCTCATTCTCAGTCTTGGGACTATGGTGGTGGGCTGTGTTGCGCAGCAGGCGGATGTGGTGCGTATCAAACGTGAGTTAGATGCCAAGATTAGTCAACTCGATAAAAGTAAGGTCTCGCTGCAACAGGCTGTTACGGATGCCAATACGGCGCTTGAAAAAGCCAATACGCTCATTGCCCGCCAACGGGCGGAAATCCAAGAACTGTTGCATTCTCGTGCGGAGGTCATGGATCAAGTCGCCATTTTGAAGGATACCGATTTATCCCAAGTCCGTGGAGCCATTGAACAGAGTCAGCATCGTGTGGGAGAGCTGGATCAGAAGTTTGGTTCGCTTGAGGCAAAAGTGCAGAAGGTTGAGTCAACCGTTCAACAATCAAACAAGGCGCTCGAACCACTGGTGCAAGAATTCCGGACGCAATTGCGTGCGGAAGAACAACTTCGCACTGAACAAGGAGGCAAGCTCGGGGAATTCCGCACCTCTTTGGTCGATTATCAACAAGTCTTAACGACACTTAGACAACAGGTTGCTCAACAGGAGCAACAGGTGGCTGCCTTGCAACAGCATGTAGATCGGTTAGGACAACAACAGACCACACAACAGCAACAAGTCCGGGCTGATGTACAAGATGTTCGACAACATCTTCAAACGGTTATCGGGACGTTGGATCAGATCAGTACGACGTTTAGCGGACGGTTAGATGCCTACGAACAACAGCGCTCACGGACTTTCCAGCAATCGAATTCCGGAGGGGCACAGACACAGCCATCTCCAAGTTCTTCGTTGTCGTCTCTTCCTTCAGAATCTCTTCAGCGGCCTGTCACTCAGACTGCCCGTTCTTCTGCTGCCCGAAACTCGGAAATTTCTTCAAATGGAAGTCTCACATCAAAGGACGTTATCTCAGGATCGGCTGTGGCCTATGTCTCTCCGGCTCTCTCAGGCGTGCCGCGATCATCCCGTGTCTCGCAGGTTTCTCCTCGTCAAATCAATACTGGCGCGGAGAAGATTGCCTATCAACATGCGTTCAATTTGTTACGCGAAAGAAACTATGGCAGCGCTGCCAGAAAGTTTTCAGAATTTCTTCGCACATTCCCGGACTCACCCTTAGCGGACAACAGCCAATATTGGTTGGGTGAATGCTACTATGGGCAGCGGCGTTTTCAAGAAGCCATTGATGAATTTGAACGTGTCTTCGCTTTGTATCCTACCAGCAATAAAGTTCCCGCCTCACTCCTCAAAATTGGCTATACCCATTTAGAACTCCAGCATCTCTCCATGGCTCAATCAGTTTTTCAACAGTTGGTCCGCACGTATCCCCAAAGCCCCGAAGCTATTAAAGCCCATGGCCGCCTCCAAGCTGTTAACGCCATCCTCAACAACCCTTCTTAACTCTCCAACCTGTGTCGTGGGCGGCCGCTCCGCGTATTCTTGGCTGGAGGAAGGCCTTCCTTCCGTCCACGATACGCACGCAAGCGGTCACGGCATCTAGCCTTCTTCCAGTATGTATGCTATCTGAATGCCCTGTGTTCTATGTTTTCCATTGCCCAAGGGCCGTCTGAGTCTGGTTGAGTCGCCTTGGCCGTCCCATCTGGTCGGGGTTCTCCTTGTCGCGTGAGGCCCTGGTGCTGTGCTGTTGACGCGTTAGATGCCATTTGCCGCTGTAACGAGGATTGGCGGGAATACGGCGAGTAGCCGCCATTAGCTCCTCGTTTGTTGACCTGTCTGTCGAAGCGGTAGCCTTGTCGGATGTGCAGGCCGTCGTCATTGACGAAATATCATACCAGCGCGGCCATGCCTATTTGAACCTGGTCGCCGATGCCATCTAACGCACGGTGATCTTTGTGACGGTAGGGCGCGATGCGATGAACTCCTAGTTAGTTGTCCAGGATGTGTCTCTTCATGGATGCGCGGCTGATCAAATTATCTCGGCGAGTATTGTTATGTCGCCAGCCTTCATCTAAGGGGGAACTGGGCATTTGCCACAGACATGCATTACGTTCGACAAGTTTTACGTGATCGTTCCTCACACAAAACGGATTCGTCCTTGAAGCGATTGCGGGGGAATTTGCTCAAGGACCGGGGGAATTTAACGGACAGCCAGCATGCGCATTTGAACGTGT
>JAOUNC010000248.1 GCA_029881175.1 Nitrospirota bacterium
ATCTCACGCCCATACGTACTGCTTTTTCTGATGATGCCATGGATGAAGACGGCTAGCTTTGCACCCACCCGTGAAGCGCCGTAGCCGTTAAAAGCTTCTCGCCGCCTCCAAGGCCTCCAAGCCTTTGTCCCCAATCCTTCTTGCATTCTTGAAGGAGGTTTTCCTTCATTTTGTCTAATTCTTTAGTGGCTAGAACTCTTTTCTATACCAAAAATTTTTCTAGAGGCAAAGGTAAAGCCCTATCTTTGATTAGATTAAAGCTGTGCCGATTTTATCCGAGTAAATATAAAGGGGAGTAGAACTTTATCCTAAGTAGAGCATAACGACCTGCATCCTCCACCAACAAACTATACTCGCAGCAACTCTAATTCAGTAGCTCAAGCGAAATTGACGATGCCCCAAAATGATTTCTTCTTCTGAAAGTTTACAATCTACGCTTCTCACCGGTTCTTGTTCGGAAAAATCCCAAGCTTCCTTCCAAATGTATGCATCTCTTGGTGTCACGCTCATTCTGAATTTTCTTTTGTTAGTGAGTTTTTACGACACGACCTGGGCCCCAGCTGATGATGGTATTTATGCCCATTTGGGGGAAAGGCTTTTGTCTGGTGAAATTTCAAATAAAGATTTTCAAAGTATCCATCCTGGCCTCATTAACTTTGTCAATGCGGCAAGTATGTGGATGTTTGGGCCGCAGTTAGTGAGTCTTCGGTTTCCCTTAATTTTCATCGGTCTTCTTCAAGGGATAATAGTGCATGTGCTTTTTTCCCGCCTATGGCCATGGTTAGGCGTTATTGCTTCTGTGTCTTTAACCGGCCTCGGAATTCTTCAATATGTTAATCCTACAGCTCATTGGTACTGTCACGTATTGTTTATTGCGCTTATTGGGGTATTGCATTGGACAAGACCGTCGAGCGTAGGACGACTGTTTTTTTTAGGGTACCTTATTGGAACCATCTTTCTTTTTCGTCAATTAACAGGAGTGATCGGAGGGATCGGGCTTTTGACATATTTGTTAATTGAATCGAACACTTCGGGAAAAAATGCCAGTCAGGATTTTCTCTTTTCGCGATTACTCTTAGCATTGATGGGCATAGGGTTAATATTTTATTTCGTTTCCCATGCCTCCTTATCTGATTTCCTGCTTTTTGGTCTATGTCCAATAATCTTTATTGGGTTGGTGTTGTTTTTTACGACCTGTACCAATAGGGAAACCTTCAGGATTGTCTGGCATTTGAGTTTTGGCGCCTTTTTTTCTCTACTGCCACTTCTGGTGTATCACTTCATGAATCATTCGATCTCTCCCTGGATTGCCGACACGGTTTTTCGAGCAATCCACCTTTCTCAATTGCCTGTTTTCATTGAGCGCGAATATGGGACGCTTGTTGGCATTTCTCTGTATACCCTCATGAATTCAAGCGGAGTGAACGCACTGATTAATGGATCCTATCTATTCCTTCTTTCCATTATGAGCCTTGTAAACGGTGGGTTATTGCTGTGGACTTTTTTAAAGAAAAAACAAGAAGGCACGCAAGAATTTATTTCATCGGCTCTCCCGGTTCTGACTATGTTTTATGCGGTGGTATCCATGATGTATCCAGTACTGATTTACTTATATTTAACCATTGGGCTATCGCTGTTGGGTGTTATATGGCAGATCTATGATTCAAACAGGGCAAGAACATTTGGGTTAATGCTTGCCGTTTTTCTTTCCATCGTGGCCATTCATTTTCATGCCGGACAGCCGCGGGGGCAGAGTTGGGCGAAATTCATGCAAGGAGAGAAAGTCACGCTTGCTTCGGTGGCGGGCTTAGAGAAGTTCGGCCTGAAAGTTGCGCCATTGGAAGGGGAAACATATTCCCAGCTTGTCGGGTTGATTAAACAGCAAACAAATCATGGGGATTCAATTTTCGTCTTTCCAAACAATGCGGAATTGTATTTTCTAGCGGATAGGCCTAATCCTTTTCCTTTCTATTATTTGCCATTAGGCGTCACGAATGCAAAGGAAAGTCACGCGTTAATCCAATCATTGCGAAAAACACCTCCCGCTCTCATTATTTTCAATTCAAGTGATGAAAACAATACGGATGTGAGTGCCTTAATTGCCCAGTATGTTCGGGAAAGCTATAGGCCGATTCAAAAAATTGGCGATTTCGAAATTTTTTCTTTATCTCAGTCGTGAGCTGACATTATTGGTAAGAGATAGATCTAATCATGAAGTACCAATCCAACCCAGGCTACGACGCCTTACAAATGGTTGCGTGAAGTAAGGGGATAACGCTTGAGGATCATTGGCTTCGATTTTTTCAATACGGCATGAATGGATTTTTCAGGATTCAGGCGTTGTTGATGCCAAACCATTCTGGAAAGTGTTTTTAATCACTGGAATCGCCGGAATGTTTATTGAGAAGGAACGAGTCTAGTTTATGCAAAAGGGAAATTGGCGGACGCTAAGACGAATGATGCGTTTCCAGAAAAAGGAAATTAATGAAGTACACAATTCCTTTTAATAAGCCATTTATCGCCGGGAAAGAGCTCTATTATATTGCGCAGGCGGTGACATTTGGAAATCTTGCTGGTGATGGCCATTTCACCAAACAATGCTCACGATTATTGGAAGAACAGTTCAGGATTGAAAAAGCCCTTATGACCCCTTCTTGTACGGCAGCACTAGAAATGGCAGCTGTCTTGTGTGAGCTTGCGCCAGGGGATGAGGTGATTCTTCCTTCTTATACATTTGTTTCCACAGCTAATGCCATTGTTCGAGTTGGGGCCAAGCCGGTGTTTGTTGATATTAGGGCAGATACCCTCAATATTGACGAACAGCAAATTGAAAAAGCCATTACACACCATACGAAAGCTATTGTGCCAGTGCATTATGCCGGTGTGGGATGTGAGATGGATAGAATAATGGATATTGCTCGCAAGCATAATCTGCTCGTGATCGAAGATGCCGCGCAGGGTGTTGGGGCTTATTATAACAATCGAGCACTTGGATCTATTGGACATCTGGGCACCTATAGTTTTCATGAAACAAAGAATTATATATGCGGCGAAGGTGGAGCATTGTGTATTAATGAACCTGAATTGATTAAACGAGCCGAAATAATTCGAGACAAGGGAACCAATCGCAGCGAGTTTTTTCGAGGTGAGATTGATAAGTACACCTGGGTAGATATTGGGTCATCCTATGTGCCAAGTGAAATCGCTTGTGCGTTTCTCTATGCTCAATTGGAAATGATGAATGTCATCTCGGAACGAAGAAGAACGATTTATAGACAATACCGAAAGTTGTTGAAAGCACTTGAGGTCCAAGGGTGCTTGAGTCTTCCTCATATTCCTGAAGACTGTGAGAGCAACTATCACATGTTTTATATTCTCCTCCCCGATCGAGTGGTTCGAGATGCCTTGATGGACTATTTGAAGAAACATGGCATTATGGCCGTGTTTCATTTTATTCCTCTACACAGTTCACCCATGGGTCAGAAATTTGGCAGGCAGGTTGGAGATCTTTCCATTACCGAAGAATTAAGCGGACGACTTCTTCGCTTGCCGTTTTATTTTGAAATGACTGAAGGGGAGCAAGAATATATCGTTAAACATCTTAAGGAAGGCTTGGAGGACATTCAAATGGGAAAAGGAAATTATTCTGTGCTCCAAGCGATCGAGTCTTGATTGCGTTTTCTATCTATCGTTATTGGTTGGAAAATGATCAAGGCTACTATTCAACATAGTGCGGTAACAATTAATGCCACAAATAAAATTAGTGGTATATATGTACACCTTAAAAGGGGGCTTTGAAGTATGACCAATCATATCCTTGAATTCTGGAACTTGCAGGCAGATAAGTTTGGTACATCCCATTCCGCAAGTTGGGGTGATAACTATGCTATTGATCTTGAGATCCAAACGATAGGCCAACACGTCAAGGAAGGTGACAGGGTCCTTGATGTTGGTTGCGCCAATGGTTATTCAGCTATTCATCATATTGATAAAAATGTCTCTTCAATAACGGGAGTTGATTTCAGTGAACCCATGATTAGGGAGGCACAGAAAACCCAAACAGAATCTGGTTTTCAAGACAAATTGGTTTTTGAGGTTGGAGACGTGAGAGAGCTTCGGTTCGAAAATAATACGTTTGACGTTGTGTATACGACAAGAACGTTAATCAATTTGCCGACCTGGGAGGAACAGAAGCAAGGAATATCTGAATGTATCCGAGTCTGTAAAGTCGGGGGTACGATTATTTTCTGCGAAGCTTTTTGGGAGCCTCTTGTCTTGCTCAATTCGTTACGAGCTGTAAAAGCACTCCCTCCCCTTATAGAACATGATTTTAATCGGTATCTGAAAAAGGTAAACCTCGAAAAGTATTTTCTTTCAAAAGGTCTAGAATTTGAAATTGAAGATTTTTCATCTATTTATTATCTGGGGTCTCGTTTCTTGAGGGAGCTTGTCACTATCCCAGAAGATTACCCGGGATTTTCAAATCCCATTAATTCGATTTTCTACAATATTGAGAAAGATTACTCGGGTGGAGGTTTCGGCATTCAACAAGCCTATGTGATTCAGAAAAGCGAATCCTGAAATCAGGCAAGTTGGGAAGACATTCGCTATGAGTATGTTGAAGAAATTATTTCATCGATTTACTGAAAGGGTACGCCCTCATTTAAAAAATCGTGAAAAGCTAAGGTCCTGAAATTGAAATGGTCATAGAAATTTCTGTCGTTATCCCTGTCTATAATTCTGCGCAATACCTTTCGAAATTGGTCTTGAGGTTGATGACTGTTTTGCAAGCCGAAACCCCACGGTTTGAAATTATTTTGGTAGATGACGGAAGTACGGATGAGTCATGGGATGTATTGAGTGAATTGTGGGCTAGATTCCCCTCTCATGTGATAGCCATTCAACTAATGAGAAATTATGGTCAACACAATGCATTAATGTGTGGTTTTCGAGAGGCTCAGGGCGAATATATTGTGACAATGGATGATGATTTGCAAAATCCACCAGAGGAGATTCCGAAGTTGCTCTCGGCAATGCGCACAAGTGATGCGGAT
>JAOUNC010000084.1 GCA_029881175.1 Nitrospirota bacterium
CCTTTCAGCCCAGGGCATACCGACCTCCTTGGTAAAGATGGAGATGGCAGCATGCCACAGACGCCAAAAGTGTTACCCATGTCTCCGGTACATCTGTTACCTATGTCCATAGTCTATACACCACTCTTTGGAGGGGGAGGAGGCAACTATTCCTATAATCTGGATTGTGGCAGTGGATCAGTGATGGTGGGTGGCATCTTCAAGAGTGGAATGTGGTTGGACGCTCTAGGAATCATTTGCCAACAGGTCAATGCCCAAACCGGTGCTCTGGGCAATGAGTTTACCAGAGCACCGGTTGGGGGTAGCGGAGGAATCGCCAAGGTTGGCCGATGTGACAAAGGCAAAGTCGTTCAGGGAATCAAAGCTTTCTCTGGCCAGTTCGTCAATGGATTTCTTTTATGGTGCAGCCCATGGAATCAAAGCCAAAAAGCGCCAGTGTATTCGGAAGCCATAACTTGTACCGGGGGCAGGTGCAAAACCATTGGTAGTTTTAGTGGATCAACTTCAAATAACTTTTTCTGCCCTTCTGGAAAAGTCGGCAAAGCCTTTCGAGGGAAACGCGGCATTTATATCGACAGCGCGCGTTTCGTCTGCGACTTCTGGGATAAATAAGTGATTATGATGTGGTGAACACAGGCCGGACATGTCTCATGTCCGGCCTGTCTCTACTCTACGCCCCCTGAACCTGCGAATTGAATGAATTTCTCTCCCTTGAGATAAGGAGGTTTGTGATGTCAAAGATACTGTGCTCGGCCTTTTGGTTTCTCATTCTCACTCTTGGCTTCAGCGCGAGCTCCCTTGCTGCCACCAACGCTGATCTGGCGGCTCTATCTCGCGCCAGCGTGGTGCAATTTACCGGTACTGAGCACATTTCACAGCCATTCGCATTTGATCTTGAAGTATCTGTTCCCCATCCAGCTTTAAACTTTGCCAATGTCATAGGCCAACCCTTAAAGCTCACAGTGGCCAAAGGTCTGACGATGGCAGGCATCGTCGAAACCATCGAACAATCTGGCGCCATTGGCCGACAGGGCCAGTATCGTGTGCGCCTCGTGCCTCCCCTGAAGCGGCTCGCCTATCGCATGACCAGTCGAACGTTTGCAGATATGAATCCAGTGCAAATTGTAAATACCGTGGTGAATGACGCAGGAATCCCTGGACTTGAATCTCGTCTCGGCAGCTCGGTTTCCCCTCAGGAAATTTCCATCCAATATCAGGAAAGCGATTTCGCCTACTTCTCCCGTTTATTGGAAAACGAAGGCATTCATTACCATTTTGAGCCATCTGGTTCAGGTGTGAAGATGATTCTTGGAGATTCCAATACCGCCTTCCCCGTCTTATCTCCAAGCCAACTCTCGTTTGGAACTCCAAAGGGCTCATCCATCACCTCTTTTTCTCGAGGGCTCGCACTTCATTCCGGCCGGATTCAGGCTGGAGATGTTAATTGGAAAACCCCGAAGGTCAACTTGACGGCCACGGCGCAATCTCCCTTCTTCCGTGATTTGGTGGAAGGAGTGTTTCCGGCCACGGTGGACACCCCCCAAGAGTCACAACAGTTTGCCGCCACACGCCTAGGTGCACGAGTCACCGAAGGCCAATCTTGCGCAGGAACATCCACCTACATGCACATGCAGGCCGGCTTTCGCTTCTCACTGGCTGGACATCCACGAAAGGATTTCAATCAGGAATATGTGGTTACCGGAGTGGAACATCAGGGATCTCCGAAAGGCTATCACAATACGTTTACGTGCCTGCCTGCCAACATTATTTTTCGCCCGCCTCCCACGACGCCGCAACCTAACATTGCCGGTGTTTTGCCAGGAATCGTGGTTGGCCCACAAGGAGAAACCAAGCATGTCGATGAATTCGGCCGCGTGCGTATCCGGTTTCCATGGAGGAACCCCGCCTTCAGCAATAGCCAGGAAGGGGATACCGGCTGGGTACGAGTCGCTCAAATCGCCACCGGCGTGGGAACCACCTCCATGTGGATTCCCGACATTGGCGACGAAGTGGTGCTGGCCTTCGAACACGGGGATGCCAATCGCCCCGTGGTAATCGGAAGCCTATGGAATGGAAAGGATCTTCCACCCTCTTCGCTGCCGGCCAACAAATTCCGCTCTATGTTTCAGGGTCGATCCGCATCGGGAGGGATTAATGAGATTGTCATGGATGATACCAGCGGCCAGGAACGACTCATTCTGCGATCAGGCAATCAGTTTATTCAATTGAGCCCGACCGGCATTACGACTTCCTCGGCGATAAACGGCCCAACACCGACTGCACCGAGGCTGCAACCGCCCACTGGGCTGAAATCCCCAACACCTCAGTTGGTACCACGACGGTAAAACACACCAAGGATCAAACATGTCTGTCGTAGCGAATATCTTAGGGGCGAAGTAGGGCTTACTGCCATATACCTACCCCCTTAGGGCCCTGACTTCTTCTGATTCATCTACGCCATGCATTAACAAGAGTCCGAACCATTTCCACATTGGAAACGGTTAGGGGCTCTTTGGTGGTCCGTGCCAGAAAGTTGAAAGCTCTCAGCCCTTCCCCTAACCCATTGGGGGATCTTTTCGCACCGTCATCTGCTCTTCCATTGTTTAGAGACAATCTGTATCTCCTACTATACACTTCTATTTCAACACGCCCAAAGATTCTCAGACCGAAATATGGCTTTCTTTGTTTTTCCCCTATAAATCCGGTGGTTGTATGACTTCCTACCAATCGGGTGCCTACAGAATCGCTCTGGCATCAAGGTTGCTCTCTCATATGAACTAGAGAAAGGTCACCAACAACTGACCCATGAGAAAGGCAAGATTATGGAAAGCACATTTTTCATCACTATCAGCGGAATCAGTCTACTGGGACTGTTGTCGATGTTTTGGTTGTGGCGACCGTAACACGAGGCATTCATTGAAAAGGAGACCGAGGCCATGCTTTCCCTGACCGCTCCCATGCTCACGATCGAAACCGTCAATTGGCAGGCGTTATTACCCACCTATCCCTATCGATTTTACGGATCGGGATATCTGTATTGCGTCAGGTGCCAACATTATATCCGGTTAGTCTCAGTCTCAAACAAGGAAGTCTGTTGCTCCGACTGCACGAAGGTCCTGGCCAATTCCATGAACCACCGTTACCAAAAGAAGGGGACGGAATGAACAACACCATGACCATCCGTCGATCATGTGAACAGGGGATGTATCTCCTTCGAGAAGGCGAGTGTTTCTGGCGCGTGAATAAGGACGGCGAGATTGATTGTGCGGCCCAAGGGCCGCCCCGTCTTTCGGAACTCCTTCGCTTCCTTCAAGAATGGAAACCCCCGTCTCGCCGCCTCTTTCTCAACTATCCCCTGCAAGATCCTTTAAACTGATTTCCGGGAATGATTTTTCCGGTACCATTTCTTACAACACTGTCCCCCATTCCCCAAAAAAGCCAATGAGTTTTGAACCATTGAGGGGATCATTTTGCACCACGAGGCCTGACAAATTTCAGCCTTCACAAGAACTCGGGCACGACCTTCTCGCAGTACATTTCGACCTGAACATACCCAGGCTTGTTGGGAAGTCGAACCACGCTCAGAATACCCAGATTCTCAAATTGGAGCGTAAAAACCGGCTTGTTGTTTTGTGTAGGGGATAACCAGTGTAAGGTTCCCCTCTTTTCAAACTTTTCAGCGTTGGAGCCTTTCACTACAAAATTGGCGTGCCAATCATAGAAAGAACTGGCAGAGATTTCTGGAAGTTGCAACTTGAGATTCGAGTAGTCCTTGGGTTTCGTTCCTGAGAATCCCCCGACCGTCGGATTCGGCGGAAGCAGGCCTGCGGAAAATATGGGAGTCTCCACTCGGACCACATTCTGGATAGACCCCAGACCATCAATTTGGAGATTAAACCAGCCCTTCATGGGAGCGCTGGTAGCAGGTATCCGAACAAATTTATTGAAAGGATAGATACCCTGACCGCGTTCTGTCCGCTGGACCCCAATGGTAATTCTAAACGGGGCCGATTGCTGAGCCAACCCCGTATCAACTTCGGGAAAATCAATTTGGCGAAGGAACCCTCCGGAAAACTGCACTGTAGAGGCTTGGCCAGAGAACCGATCCGTCACAATGATTGAACCGCTGATGGGCTGTGTCGTGCCTTTAAGACTGTTGGCCAGCCAGCCATTAATCGGCGCACGTGGCGTAAGCAGATAGTAGAACACCAGGTCGCGATACTGAACGCCCTCGATCCGCTTCAAGACACGACCATCCGCCCCAGCTTGTCCCAGGGAAGACCGTCCAACCGGTTCCCCGCCCTCAAAGCCAAAGACCTCCAGCGGTGGGCCACCTCCTAAATCCAACCCGTAGACTTGGGGAGATGGAGCCAAGGGATCCATGACGATTCCTCCTGGGGACGGTGACTGAGGTGGCTGGACCGTCTCCGCATTGATTCCTTCTATGGTGACCACCCCCATTGCTGAACGAGACCAGAGGTCGAGCCAAAGCGGAAGGCTAACAGCAGCCAACCCGCCTCTACGTGCCCACCTCAAAAAGTCCCGCCGGGAGAGCAGGCCATTTGAATCTGATGCATTTGGTTGTTTGGCATCCATGATGGGTTCTCCAACTGCTCAGGATCATTAGTTCGCTTTGTTCTTCGGAATGTTGTCCCGAATGTACCGAGACCGCGAGTCCGTGGTTTTCATCCCACCGCCACAGGGACCATTTTAAAACACAGATTGGCCGGCATGAACCAGTGCTCCACGATGCTGGCCTGCTGCTCGACATTGTATTGCCCCCAAGGTTTGCTTCCCGTGTCCGAATAGGCCGAGGCCACATCCCCGCCATTCTTGATGAGGCCGAGACTCTGATGGGCCGCTGAATTGAGCATGAAGGGCACCAGATGTTGCCCTTGCCAGACATGGGTCATTTCATGAATCAAGAGACGCGTTCGTTCATCCTAAATGCTAAGGGTCCTACGACCGTTGTCTTCCTCTTGAGAACCGACTCTTCCTCCCCCTATCGAGTGGGTTTTTGCGGGACTACCTGGATATTAGGACTCTTCAATTTGTCTTTCTCGTCCATTTTGTAAGCTAGCGTATCCGGCCGCTTTTCAAAGCCTGGCATTTGTGGGGACCCACCCTTCTTTTGTAACTTCTTGACTTGATCGATCTCCGCGGGAGTCATGGTGCGAGATTGGCTTGATGAAGAGGAAGGAGTTTTGGGAATTGAAGGTGTTCCCGCCAAAACATCCTGCATATTTATTCCCAACGCAGCGCCCAATGCCGCGACTGTGGCTGCTATTTTTTTCGTTCGCGTATTAGAAAGTGGGGGAGACGAATTCTGAGTAAGCCCCTGTGTCGTTTTAGAATAATTGTTCATGATTCCCTCCTGTTGTTTGAGTAGCCATCCAAGCTTCCATGATTTCTAGGTGCAAGGCAAGGCGATGCGGCAAGTCTGTCTGCGCTGGAATCTGACAAGGCTGATCATAAGAGGCAATCACACGATCCATGTCCAACCAGTGCGCGAGAGCCGATTGCAGTGCAAGATGATCGTAGAATGTTTCTGCCGTGATGGTGAAGGTGGCTTGATTGACGGAAATTTCCTTATCCAAAAGATCCAATAGCCGATACACAACTGCTACATACCGGTCCCGCGCATGGAGAAAAGCCGCAACCCCTTGTGCCGTCAGAAAACCTTCCACCGTCCCATCATGACCATACACCCCTTCTTTTTCGGGATGAGGGGTCGCCTGTGCAAAGGATTCCTCTCCTTCACCCGTTAGTGTTTGGCCCAAGGGATACAATCGGCAGACCAAAGGACGATCGCCATGCACACCACAACATCGATCCGTCAAAAACACACAGGCCCCGTCTGGTTGATTTCGCAAGTAGGGCTTGCCTGGCTCTAAATAGTCGCGAATCAAGTCGGTCGTCGAGAGCCCCTTATTCCGAGCCAATCGAGCCACCTCATACGGGTTCACCTGAATGCGTTTGTTATAGCAACACCGCGAGCATTGGTTGCAACTATACGAAAAGGGAGTCATACGTTGTAAGGTTAGATCGTCCACCATCGTTGGCATACTTGTCCTTTTACTGCGTCCTGGCCTATAACCCGGCTTCCGTTCACTCAAAAATGTGGAATCCCCTGTGGTCCTTCGATCTGCACATAAATGGCGTAGTGAACTCGATCAAACCCTGGACTCACCTTCCAGGGTATCCGCGGAGCCCATAAGGTAGTTCCCACAACTGAACTATTCAGTTGGCTATATGTGGGAAGTGTGATTTTTTCACTGGAAGAGGTCTTTTCTTGAGACAGCCCAAAGCTTTTGAACACCCACCCGTTCTTCAATTGAATGGCGTATTGATCGCTCCCATCGTCCACATCCACAATAAGATCACAGTTTACGTGCTGCCCATAGATAGCCGGCTTTCTCTCTTGCCATGTCGGAATTCCCGCCAAGAGCGCACACCCTCCTGGCCCAGCTCCCCCCTTGGGAGAGATTCCATTACAGAGGTTCCCATCTCCACCATTCGAGCAATACACCACTTTGACCGCTGGATCATTGAAATCCAGCCATTTCGTCGTGCGGTTGGCACGAAAGGGCATTTGTAATGATTGACTTTGAAAGCCTCGCGCGGTCTTTATCTGCAATTTGATTTGTTGATCTCTATTATTAAAAGCCAGTTCGGGTTTCTCTAGTTTTGCGATAATTTTGGTTGGACTCCATTCCTCCACCGACAATGGAGTCCAAGACGCTCCCCACCAAAAATTTCCATAGATAAGGACCTTTCCTTGACCACTGCCTTCCTTGTACTCTCCAAAATTTTTTCCTTTAATGTATAAAGTTCCTCCTGGAGTGCTCACCCCCAATTTAGGGGTCGACAAAATACCGGAAATGGTCGGAAACGGTTTGATTTTTGGTTGTATGGTAATATTTTTCCTCACGTCAGGGATCTTTGATTTCAGAGTCAAGCCACGGGTCCGAATGCCCTCATAAGAGCCTAGTGCTTGAAGACCTTTTCCGCCAGGCATCAGCACCATGACGACCTGTTGGTCCTCTCCTTCCTTCATCGCGAGGGGCTCAGGACCATCGACCAATTGTTCATGCGTAAAGGGTTCGGCTTGAACGATCACCGCTTCCTGCGCTTCATGATCTGCCGATTGCAATTGTAAGCCTTGCGGCACGGCTTCCACCGAATACCCGCCAGGCTGAATAAACGTGTCCTGACCATCTGGGGTCAAGAAATGAACTTCCCGATCAAATTCGACTAACTTTTGAAAGGCCACGGGTCCTGCGTCCTCTTCACCGCCCGTTTCACTCACCGTCGTTTGCATGGCGTCGGGTTGTACATGAGCCTGACTGCAACCACCCGTCAAGACAGATCCGACTAACCCCAACAATAGGATGATGGGTGCTGTCATCATTCACCTCCTTGGGGCCACTTCTGAATTCTTATTTTTTCCAATAGACGCGATTGCCATAGAGGACCCCCGCCGGCCCCGTTATATCAACATCAACCCAATAATCCAGCCAATCAGGGCCAGGGCTGACTTCCCATGGGACCCACAGTTCCATCTTTGACAACCCTTTATATTGTTGGGTCAACGTCTCTGCACTAGGCAATCCAATCTTTTCGCTCGTCGAGCTGGGATTCCATCCCCATTTAATTTGTTCAATGACCCAATTATTTTTCAGTTCGATGGTATATTTGTCCTTCCCCTCATCCCTATCCACGGCAGGATCACAGTTGGTGTGTTTGGCAGAAATGGTTTTGTCTGCTTTTAACTTTGCTCCACTAAAACAGACGTCTTGAAAGGGCTTGAGATCCGAAACATTTTCTGTCAAACATTGACCCCAATTGGCGTTATTTGAACAAAAAGTATGAGTGACATTTTCCCCATACTCGAGGCTCACTCTCGCACGAGCAGCATAGAAGGACACTCTCAAGCCCATGTTGCTCAGGCCATGAACGTTCTGAATTTTTAAGACAGCTGATTGATCCGGGATTCCGGACATTATGGGGACCAACGCGTTAATCTGGGTTGGGCTCCAACTTTGGACGGTCAATTGAACCTGCTTTGTTCCCGGTGCGAGTCCAGTAAGACTTACCGTGCCGTTGGGGACATAAAAATATTCGTCGACCGGAACGTTCACCTGAAGCATCACCTTGCCTTGGGAAGAGCCAAAATCCGCGCCTTTGATATAGACAGTCCCCTGGGGCGACACCGCTCCCAATCGTGGTGAGGTAAAGATCGCATTGACCTTAGGAAGCGCCATCCCCTTTTTCATCCCAGGAAGGGAGCCGCCCTTCTGGATGGTCCTCTTAGGCCTGAATGTCAGCTTGGGGAGCGAATTGCGAGAGATGATTCCGCTAAAGGAGCCTACAGCCTCCATGGCCTTGCCATCAGGCATGAGTAGCACCACCAGCTGTTGATCGTTTTCTCCAGTCATGAGCACTGGCTCAGGAATTTCAACAGATTGTTCATGCGTAAAGGGTTCGGCTTGAACGATCACCGCTTCCGTTGTTTCGTTATCCGCAGACTTCAACCGTAATCCATCCTGCAGAGCTTCAACCAAATATCCTCCGGGCTCAATTACCGTGTCCCGCTCGTCAGGGGTCAGGAAATGAACCTCCCGATCAAATTCGACTATTTTCTCGAACACGATGGATCCGGCGTCTTGCTCAATACCGGCCTCCTTGAGATGGCTGGAAACGCATCCTGAAAGGGCTACACCAAAAACAACCGCACTCATAAATAAGGCAAAAGACACACGCATGAGGTAGTGCCCTCCTTTGAAAAAAATAAGGCCAAGTGGTGGAATGAGGTTTCTATTTCCAACCCCCAAAAAACTTCCCCCTTCCTAATGTGTCGTGTCTTCTCAAGAAAGGGTTCAAAAGGCCGAGGCCTCATGGTATAAAAGAATGGCTTTTTGTTCTACCTTTTCTTGGATGTACGATATTTCCCAATATTTTTAGCGTTTTTCATCCAAGATCGCCGATGCTTTCACGTACAAATATGTACACACTGTCACGTAAACTTTTTCCAGAATTTTCACCAGATTCAA
>JAOUNC010000474.1 GCA_029881175.1 Nitrospirota bacterium
TCCCCACCGTTTGATGGACGAATTCCACACGCTCTTTTAATTTATCTTCGTCATACACAATCGAGGCTTGTGATATACCCAGTGAGGCTTCTTCGCTAATCGATTTTACGATGACCGGAAACGGGAATTCTCCCGTCCACTTGATCACGCGGTCCAAGGGAAACACGGCAAAGTCCGGGCAGCGAATCCCATGATAGGCCATAATTTTTTTTGACCAGCCTTTATCCCGAGTCAATACCAGCCCTTTGGGATTACAACCGGTGTAGGGCACCCCCAGTAATTCCAAATAGGACACCACGTTTTGGTCGAATGCCGGATTGCCATTAAATTCCTCGAGTAAATTAAAGGCAATGTGCGGCTTCCAATCGTTCACGATTTGATCAATTACTCGCAAATCATCCCGCACACCCAACGCGGTCACCTCATGCCCCAAATCCCTCAAAGTCGTCACCACATCAAATTCCGTCTTCCATGCCACCGAGGCCAGGTCGACGCCTTCCGGATGATCCGGCGGCACAAGATCTTGATGCATGAGGACCATGACCCGCAATTTTCTCATAGGACCAAACGATGCCGTCCTCCATGTAAATAGTTCATGGTCTGCACAGTTAATAAAATTGTGAAATCGACTTTCGCTTGATCTTCAGGAACCGCCAAATGGAGATTTTTTTGTCGGCAATGGGTGATCATATCTCGCAAGACTTGGTCGATCGTGTATTGATATTCTCCCGTCCATTCAGCCACCTTGCGACGCACTTCTTTTCGGAATTTCCGAATAAAGTTTGCCGCAGAGGGATTACCAGCCTTATCCGGATCTCCGGAAAACAAACGACGCAAATCCCGATCGTAAAAATTGGGATAGTCCAACCCATAGCGCTCGCGTTTACTCTGATAATGTTCGCGCAGCGTTTTCTGAAGACGTCCAATAGGATCCACTCGCTCTTTTTTGGTTACGATAGGCGGAACTCCCACTAATTCTTTCATCAGCCCATCGACGTACTCCAACTTTTTCAGCGCAGGCCATCCGACATACCGCTCCCGCCAACGGGAATTCGGCCTCAGCCACACCGCAAAGGTCTCGGCAAAATCCTCGTCCGGATGGCTTTGGGCATACCACATATCCAAATGCAGCACGAAACTCTTGCTATACGGTTTGGGTAAATAACAATCAGGGTAGGGAACCGAACTTTTCCCGAACATTTTCTGCCGGGAACGCCGACGACGGAGATGATAGGCATTTTCAATGGCATGCCCGGTTTCATGCCGGAGAATCCGCATACAGGCCTCGGACGTGCCACCTTCAACTTCCAGCATTTGATTCAGTTCCAATTTGGCGAGCCGCGGATGTCCCATATAAAAAGGGACAGCCAACCCCGCCACCCCATCGGGAGAATACCAATCATCCGACAGCCAAATGTGCGGACGAAACACCAAGCCATGGCTCTGCAATTCGCGAGACAACTGACGGATACATGTACTGAGCTCGGTGCCAGGAATACGCAACTGCAAATCACAAATTCGAAGGTCTAACAATTGCTCATCCGACCAGGAGACCCAGTCAGGCTCAGTCGATGTCATCTCTTGGTTATTTTCCGACATGAAATAGGACGACGCTCCTTCCCTCCTTCACGACGTGAACCCCCGCTTGACGATTCTCTCGTAACAAAAGAGCCAACCGTTCCATCCATTATACAAGGATTCCGGCTTGTTCATAGGTTATGATCCGAAAACCGTGATGGTCCCTATCGACGACGCACACGGCCTTTCACCATCTCTGCTTCCCCTCAAGAGGTAAGACCATCGAGCGATTTGGTGCATGGCTTTTGCCATTCAGCCTATGGTAGATTGCGCATCTTTTTTAACCGACTGTCATTATGTATCATGCCAGTTTTCATTCATTATCCCCTTTTATCCACGCCATTGATTCAGAGGATGGAACCGCGTTGAGTCACCTGCCGCACCCACAATTTCATGAATCGGCCATCGCATTAAAGAGATGGCCGAGACGATCGATGCCCAGCCCTCTGATACGTTGGCGTAACGCCACACGGAGTCTTCGTATGTATCCTTGTGAAAAATGCCAGGGAAGTATGTTACTTGACCGTGAAGTGGACATGGAATCCGGCTTGTCCCTTCTCGTCTTAGTCTGTATTAATTGTGGTCGACGAAAACAAGCGGAACGTACGCCGCTCCCGCTGATTGAAGCATCATAAGAACAGGTTGCTTTCGTCTCCATGACACGGAAGCTCTCTTAGCTGGAAGATCGAGCCGGAAACAGTTGCCCGTTCTTTTCGAGTGTAAAGGAACTGCAATGTCCGCAGCTCCAACTTCTTTTTCAAGGAAAGGAAAAGAAGCCTA
>JAOUNC010000085.1 GCA_029881175.1 Nitrospirota bacterium
ATTCATTGCCTCACGCCCGGTCTTATCAGACAACACCGGCCACACGATCATCGCGGGTTATCACTGGTTTGGCGATTGGGGACGCGATACCATGATCAGCCTGCCAGGCCTCACCCTCACCACCAAACGCTTTGACGTCGCACGCAGCATCCTCTCGACCTTTGCCCACTATGCCGATCAAGGCATGCTCCCCAATCGATTCCCCGATGCGGGCCAAGAACCGGAATACAACACCGTCGATGCCACGTTGTGGTACGTCGAAGCCGTCCGCCAATATTGGGAAGCCACCCGCGACCGTGACTTCCTCAAAACGATCTTCCCGGTTTTACTGGACATGTTGACCTGGTACCGCAAAGGCACCCGCTTTGGCATCGGCATGGACCCCGCCGACCATCTGCTGCATGCAGGGGAAGCGGGAGTCCAGCTCACCTGGATGGATGCCAAAGTGGAAGACTGGGTCGTCACCCCACGCATGGGCAAACCGGTCGAAATCAATGCGCTCTGGTATCAAGCCTGGCTCACGGTAAGCGAATTGGCCAAAACCTTAAAAGTCCCCCATCAAGAATTTCTTGAACTGGCAAACAAAATCAAAACATCCTTCCAACGGTTCTGGCATAAACCGGCCAACCGCTGCTATGACGTGATCGACGGCCCGCATGGGCATGATCCAGATCCACGCCCCAACCAAATATTTGCCGTGTCGTTGCCCAACAGTCCACTCACCGCACCACAGCAACAAGCCGTCGTCGACTATTGCGCCCAACACCTCTATACCTCACACGGGATACGCAGCTTAGGTCCGGAAGACCCGCAGTATGTCGGACAATATGGTGGAGATATTCGAAAACGAGATGGCGCCTATCATCAAGGCACCGCCTGGGGTTGGTTACTCGGCCCCTTTGTACTCGCGCATTACCACGTCTATCGCAATCCCCAAGCGGCCCTCTCCTACCTTGAACCGATCGCGCACCATCTCAACGATTATGGGCTAGGCACCCTGGGAGAAATCTTTGACGGCCAACCGCCATTCGCACCACGCGGATGCATCGCCCAAGCCTGGACCGTCGCCGAAGTCCTCCGCGCCTGGCATATCCTTCACACCGCCACTAAAAAGAAGCCAACAAAAAAACAAACCACCACTTCATAGAACCCATTCCACTTCTTTTTCTTTATTTCTCCGTCATCCCCGACATCTGTCATCGGGGATCCATCTTCGGCCTTATCATTCCTGCCTGCTTTTGAGCCTTCCCCTGCAGTAATTGGCAGGGGCAGGAATCTACTTTCGAAACATACAATCCCACATTCCATCTGTACTTTACTCTAAGGGTTGGCTATTCTTTTCAAACCCCTCCGGATCCTTCGGGGAAATGTTAATGAGAATACCAACAAAATAAAAAAAAGGAGAGTCATGTGGCCTACTTGGGCATTAAAACCAAGCTCTGTCCCGCCGCATTTCGCGAGTGCAAGAATTTGCAGAACGGAAAGCCGCCGATTGGCATTACCAACTTCACGTCGGTACAGCACTTCATCTACCAACTAGCAACCACGAGACTCGCAGGCCTCGTACTCGTCAACAACTCAATCTCATCAAACCAGGCGAGTGAAGGCGAGATCCGCAAGGCCATCATCGAGACCGAACTGGTGTCCTGCATGTTGGCGCTCCCTGACAACCCTTTCCATAGCGCGCAAGCTTACTTACTTTTATGAAGTCAAAGCTTTATCTACGAGTAGTCGAATAAGATGAATGTCGAGCAGATTATCGGTCCACACCCTATTCCTCCGCATCCATGCGGCATTCACTTGGCTGCCACGGACCAACATTCAGTGCACAGTGTTCCGCATCGTGTGCTCGACAATGAACCATTGCAGCTGGCCAAATTCACTGCTGCAATGACGCAGTGGATCGTAAATCATCACATTAGCCCAGAAGCTATCGAGCGAGATCGAATTCGCCGCGAAGCGTTAGCGAGGCAGGGATTGGTCGATCCTACGCAGCGACTCCCAATCAACACAAAGACCCAGAAAGGAAATTGGGCGGAGATATTGCTCGCGGAGTATATTGCGGCCTCAAGCAACGCACAACTTCCCGTATATCGACTCCGCTACAACCCGAACGTAGATCAGTCGATGAAAGGCGATGACGTCCTCGCATTCGATCTCGATTCAAATCCCGTTAGAGTGTTAGTTGGTGAGGCGAAATTCCGTTCCGCTCCATCAAAGCAGGTAGTAGCGGAGCTTGTTGGTGCACTGGAAAAGTCACATTCCGGGAATATACCTGCTTCGCTTCAGTTCGTTGCTGATCACTTGTTTGAATCCGGGAAGAACGAGCTAGGCGCAAAAGTAGCGGCGTGCAATGCGCTCTTTGCTCAAGGCCGCCTTCAATTGGACTACGTCGGCTTGCTTGCAAGCAGCAGGAATGCACATTCTCATGTGCAGAAGAACGCACTATCAAGTATCCGCAGATTGGCTGTGGTGTCGCTCGCCCTGGAGAATCTCGAGGGCGTTGTGGCAGATTCCTATGCAGGGGCAGCAGCGCTGCTATGAGCCTCCCTGTCGAAAATGCTCGTCTTTTAGCGCAGTCGATGCGCTCCGCAGGCATCCGCAATCTGATTGCTCAGTCCAAGGCCAAGCAGGTATTGAGGGAAGTCCGCGAAATCCCCGCGAACTTCCCAAGCTTTGAACCGGAACTTGACGATCGCGTTACGTTCGTCGCATACGCGCTGTTGGCCGCTGGATGCAGCCTGATTGAACGGGGTGAAATCACCGAGGGCCATGCGGAGCTGCATGCAGCCGCAGATATTCTTGAATCTGCACACCGAACCGAGATTGCGAATCAACAAGCGAGTGCGCTGCATTGCCTGGTTGGTGCGATGGCCTTCTATGCTTGCGGCCAATATTCGAGAGCATTCGTGTTAATCGAAAACATTGAAGAAGTCACCCCTTCGGCTGGAATTATTGCATCATTCTTGCGGAAAGATCGGCCCCGTCTGATTACTAAATTGAACGCGGTGCTGCTGGCACCGCCTCCTGGGTTCGATGAGTCGAGTCCGTTTGACGATTGGGCTTTGACAATTTGCGTGGCAAGATCCGTGTCGCTTGTCGCTGAGCACGTTATTTCTGGACAAGCGGAACTGCTAGCGAATGCAGATGTTGTCCTTCGCGACGCAATGGCGATTAGTGAAGGAGGTTCGCATCCTTCCTTTTGGTGGCTTGCCCGCCTCCTACGCCTGATGCTCAGGGACTATGCCAATGGAGCGTTATGGTCTGTCCTGCCGCCTTTCTTCGGCCCTGATGGGACGGCACAAGTCGATAGTTACGTGAAGCTACTCGCCTTCCAGGAAACGCCAGTCATCGAGCTCTGGCAATCACAGATTGAAGCCCTTCACCTTGCCCTCAATCCGCAGAATCGAGGAGGTGTTATTAATCTTCGAACCAGCGCAGGAAAGACCAGAGTCGCGGAACTAGCGATTCTCCACACGCTAAGGGCGGATCCAAGCGCCAAGGCTCTCTATCTCGCACCTTTCCGATCGCTTGCGTTTGAACTGGAGAGAACCTTCAGTAAAACTCTGTTGCCACTTGGCTACTCTGTCTCACACCTTTACGGAGGATCACGTTTCAGCAGGGTTGACCAGGAATTGGTGAATGAAGGTCACATCACTATCGCTACTCCAGAAAAGGCAAAGTCAATGCTCCGAGCTGCGCCGGAACTTTTCGAGTCGGTGAAGCTCATTGTAATCGATGAAGGCCATCTTCTTGGCGGCAATGAACGAAATGTTCGCAATGAGCTCTTCCTTGAGCACTTGCGACTATTGGCTCGACAACGCGGCGCAAGAATACTCCTGCTCTCGGCTGTTCTTCCCAATGCAGAGGACTTGGCCGCTTGGGTCGGAGGTGATGTTGATGCTCTGGTGAAATCAAACTGGAAGCCATCATCTGAGCGATTCGGGACACTTCGATGGAAAAACTCGGGTGTTTCAATTGAGTGGCTGGGTGGCGAGCGTTGCTTCAACCCTCACTTCGTCGAATTTAAGGAGGTGCCCAAAGGGAAAATTGGGAAACGCATGTTCCCTGCGGGCAAGACGGAAGCAGTTGCCGCAACTGCCGCCCGCCTCGCAGAACTCGGGCCAGTCCTGATTTTTGCAGGCCAAGCTCAGTGGGTGCCTTCTATGGTAAGGAGCGTTTTGCAAGCACTCGGAACTGACGCACCAGCCCACCCTTGGCCTGATACAGAGTGGCGACTCCTGGAGGCAGTTTGCAAAGAGGAACTTGGCGATGAGTCATTGGAAATCGCGGCGGCTCGGCAAGGAGTGATTTGCCACAGCAACAAGCTGCCTCCTCAGGTGAGAATTTCCTTGGAAAAGCTCATGGCAAAGCATCCTCCGCGGATAATCGTGGCGACCACAACGCTCGGGCAAGGAGTAAACATCGGAATATCGTCAGTGATTGTCGCCACCACTTTCATAGGTGCCAAATTGCAGATCAGTAAGCGTGATTTTTGGAATATCTGCGGGCGCGCAGGTAGAGCGTTTGTTGATGGTGAAGGTAAAATCCTTTTTGCAATCGACAGCACACGCAGCGCGTGGAATGTTCGAAATGATGAGAAAACTGCGGCACGCTATTTTGATATTGCACATCTCGACCAAGTGGAGAGCGGCTTGCTTCAAGTCGTCCGGTGTCTACACAATCTCGCGGCTAAAGCAGGGATTTCGTTTAACACTCTTTTGGAGCTGGCAGCAAACGATAAATTTGATGATTACGGCCCGGAAAAGGGAAAAGTTGAGGTCTTGGTCGATTGGATTGACGACCAACTTTTGGCCCTGCATGTCGATTACAAGGGCGATGACCCTGCGCCAATCGTCGACTGGGTGGATGATGCATTTCGAGATTCACTTGCGGCCATTCAAGAAAGGAGCAGAAAAGAACCCGGCCACGATGACCAATTGCTTGGTTTCTTAAAGGCCAGAGCAGCTGGTGTGTTGCGCAAGGTTTCCTCACCCGATGCACGGCGAGCGGTTATTGCCTCTGGACTACCGCTGTCAGTTGGCATTGTCGCGTTCAATCAGTTGAATGTTTTTCGCGAGATGGTGGACCGTTATTTGAATGCAGGCATCGCTGAAGACCCGCTTGGGGCGTTGGTTTTGGAGTTCGAGACTTGGGCCCGAGAGAATGCAATGACCATTGTCAAGGAAATGCCCGAGCAAGGGCAGTTGGACAAAATTCGCCCTCAATGGCTTGGCGGTGGTTCGTTACGGAAGATCATCGAAACGTGTGGGGATGAGTCCACTGACATTTGCACCGAACTCTATGGATACCAACTTCCATGGCTTTTCCACTCAGTTGCGCAAAAGCTCGACAAACTAGCCGAAGCGAACCGTGTTGAAGTGCTTTCCAGGGTAGGACTTCTCGTTGAAATCGGCTTACCAATGGAAGCTGCAGCCAAAGTATTTTTGGCGGGTGTGCGGTCCCGCGTAGCGGCAATGGAATTGAGCCGTTTTGTAATCGATCCATCCGCGAGTGTCTCACGGATTCGTAAAGCTCTATTGGATTCGGCCAGCGTTGCAGTGCTTTCTGGCTCTGTCTCGGCATCAACGATTGAATGGCTTCACCTTCTTTCAGCGGAGCACGGGACTTCTGATGTTGATCCCCCACAATGCGCACGGTTCAGCTTAGAGGTACCCGATGAAGTCAATATTCTCCATGTCCGTCAACTCCAGGAGCAGGATTCCCTTTGGCTTTGTTCAACTGACTCGAGGTTCAAATACGCAGTGCAAGCAACAGCGGAAATGCCATTCGATAAATATGTTAACGACCCACGCTTCATTTTTTTACGAGATGGTGACGCGTGGATTCAACAGTGCCGAGATCCGCGTATTCAGCTGTTCACGTAATGAGCAAAGATAAGAAATTCTTCCCGGAGGAAAGGGGCGACAGCCATTCCATTCTCTCGAACCGACGCAACACTGCCCTGAAGAATTAAGAGGTCGGGAGCCTTTTTCATGTCAGGTTCTGGGGGAATTCAAAGTTGAATCCAATAGCATTCCCACCCTGCTACGGCCTACGCAAGAAGTCGCATTAGCCTTGCAGAGACATTTGGCTTTACTGCTGATAAGTGAAGCGTATGGCAGCACACTTCTAAATGCGGAAGGAGCGGCCAGCAAATGTGGACTCAACTGCACAAGCTCCGACCAAGATGCTATGATGGGTCAGGCTCGACTGACCGAATTTTTCAACCACATTCTGAAAGGACAACATGACTAGAAATCTGACACGCATCGTTTTGGGAATGTCTTTGGGCGTCTTTCTTTTTTCCGGAACCAGCCTGGCGACCGAACCGGCGGAGGTGGGGAATTATGTGAAGTCTCGCATTGAGATCAGCGAGATGATGATGGGCTATCTCAAAGGTGGAGAGGGATACGGGAAAGGTCAACGGCCCTCACCCGAAGTGCTACACGACATGGAAGCGGACATCACCACGAAGATCAGCGCCATCCTGGCGACGCATGATCTGACGATCAAAGAATATACTGCGCACAGCCAGGAGGTGTTCGCCGATGATGCCGCCGTCAAGAATTATCTCAACGAGCATCCCGATCTGAAGGAACGGTATGAGGCGCTTCCACTGGATCGAATGGGACATGGCCGCACCGGGCGAGGCTACTAAGGATGAGAATGGGGGGATCGGTCAAATCCCCCTACCCCCCCTTTTTCTCAGGGGGTATTTTTCCGGAAGAGAAAGGTGCGGGAACTTCCCGGAAACTGTAGATGATTCTCCCCCAACAAGCACCTTTGGCTCCTTGCTGGCACTTCGGGCAACAACTTTTTGAATAGCTGAAAAAAGGAAACGGGAAATTTTCTCGTGACGAACCTGATGCTTCCAGGTAAAATTAAGGGATGAAATTGAAAATCTCCGAGCCCAATTTTGATGCTACACGACGCCCCAGCCAGTTAGGGGATAGAGAGGCTCGCCCAACACAAGATTATCGAAGCCCGGAAACTCACCCCAGAACAGCGGCTCCTCAGCGCTCTTGAACGGTTTGATACCGCCTCCGCCCTCCACACTCGTGTTTCAACAAGCCTTAACTGACGTTCTTTCCCGCCTTGAACCGGCCAAGCTTCAGGGGCTCGTCGAGGCTTTTGCATGGATCGGATGGTCTGCCGTGTCCGCCTGGGATGTTCCACGAGCGACCCGGGATATCGATTGTGCCATTGCCATCGGCTCAGCAAATCCACATTCTCTTACTACCTTGCGAATGGTGGGGACTTTCTTTTCCGGCTGTTCCTTCGCAGTCGAAAATACCGCGAGATGAGACACTTGAATGGGTATCAGGAAAAATCCACGCAAGAAGTTATGCGATTCACCACATGACATACTAGGATACACACGATGATCAAATTACCCAAGAACAGTTTTTTCAACCCCTGGCATCATGCCAGCCCTGGCGACAAGGTACCCGAGTTTGTGAATGGCATCATTGAGATTCCAAAAGGGACAAGAGCCAAATATGAATTAGACAAAGAGAGTGGCCTGCTGAGACTCGACAGGGTGCTATATTCTTCAGTGTATTACCCAGCCAATTACGGGTTCATTCCACAAACGTATTGTGAAGACAAAGACCCCTTAGACATTCTGGTGATTTCACAAATTGATGTGGTCCCGATGTGTATCGTGCCGGCCAAAGTGATCGGAGTCATGCGAATGCTCGATAATGGAGAGGCGGATGACAAAATCATCGCGGTTGCGGCAGGCGATCCCAGTGTCAGTCACATTAAGGATATTTCAGAATTGCCACAGCACTTCATTTCTGAATTGCGCCATTTTTTTGAAGAGTACAAGACGCTTGAAAACAAAGCGGTGGTGGTAGAGGAATTTTTGGAGAAAAAAGTTGCTCAAAACATTCTGAATCAGGGCCTGCATATGTATACAGACTTGTTTTGAAACACGCCATTCATTTGTCATCCCATAGCCAAAGGCCCTGAAAGCCCATATTGGCCCATACCCGTACGCTCGGCTTTCGGTGCGTAATTTTCAATCTGGTCTTTGCGGAGAACCGCTTGGCGCATCGACTTGGGAAGCAATCGGAAATGTAGGAGCTCGCCACCCTTCCCCATGCCGCGCTGCCGCCCTCCATCACCCTTGTTCCAAGAAATGTTGGCTGATGACGATTTCCCCGCCTGAAAGCTTCCTGCAGAGATGCTAATCCTTAGGGATGGATCCCCGATAACAACTGTCGGGGATGACGGAGAGAAAACATTGGTCAAAAGTAGGGGGACTTTCCGTGAAGACCTGTCATCCTGACCCTTAGGCAAGCTCAGAACAGGGTTCCCAAAGGATCTCGGTGAGCCGTGGACTTGTTTGGCTGGACACAGATTCTTCGCTGGAAGCGCAGAATGACAATGTTCTGGAAGCGACCGCTTAAGACATTCTGGGGGATTGGTCTTTTTCCTTTTTCCATTTATACCAGATGGTTTCATTGCTGCCATGGGGATAGATTTTACGTTTCAGGGTAATGTAGGGTTGCCACAGAAATCGGCGGTATCGTTGACTGAGCTTCGACCGTTTGGCTAACTGCTGTTCGGCTTCCGTCATCAATTGCGGTTGAAACGTTTTTTTGTGTTTATACAGATGATAGAGATCTTCCTGTTTTAATCGTTGAAAGATCTTTTCAGTGAGGGACCCCAGCCATCCTTGTCGCGTAGGAATAGGCAAGCATATTTGAAAATCAATGAGATAGGGCTTCCCCTCCGAGGAACAAATGATATTCCCTCGTTTATTCAAATCGACATAAAAAATTCGCCGACGATGGACTTCGTGCACGATCGTTTTCAATTGATCGAAAAAGTCAGGCGCCAACATCGTTTCCGCCGTCCCGAAGGCCGGATTGCCTGACGAGATATGATAACGTTCAATGATCTCCCTTTCTATTTCATGCAGCGTTTTCCCTTCAATAAACAGATGGAAATATCCTCGCTTCCCATGACGGGGGCCTAACGCAGGCACTCCAGGGATATCGGCTACCATTTGA
>JAOUNC010000475.1 GCA_029881175.1 Nitrospirota bacterium
AATGAAATAAAAATGAAACAATCACTTAAATAAGTCAAGTTACCCACAGGCGCAAAAATTAAAGGTAAATATTTATCCACAGGTTATCAAATTAGCCATAAACTCAAGTGGCGCTTTAACTATAAACCGGGATGGCAATTCATACTTGAGGTCGTATTTCATGTCAGCCTTTGTCCACTTGCACGTCCATTCTGACTACTCCCCGATGCAAGGCGTCGCGACGCTCGAGGCCCTCTGCCAGGCCGCTCGCGCACAAGGCTCCCCGGCCCTGGCCCTTACCGACACCAATGGGCTCTATGGCGCCATTCGCTTCATCGAGGTCGCACGGGCCCATGGGTTACGTCCGATCCTTGGAGCCGAACTGACTCACAACCAGCACCGTGCCGTCCTCCTGGTTAAGGATCTGCGTGGCTATACCAATCTTTGCCGCCTACTTTCCCAACGCCATTGCGACGCAGACTTTGACGGCATTGCCGCCGTCCAAGCGCACCGTCACGGACTGATTATCCTGTCAGACGACCTTCCGGCCCTTACGGCCTGGAAACGCCATTCCCCTGCCGACCTCTACGTTGAACTGACCCCTGGGACACTCATGCACCAGGCCCTGGCCTTTAGTCGACGCACGAACCTGCCACCGGTCGCGACCAATCGGGTTCATTTTTTAAGCCCGAGGGACTTTCCGCTCCATCAAACGCTCAGAGCCATTGCCCTCAACACCACACTTTCTCAACTACCTCAAGACTCCTGTTGCGCTCCACATCACTGGCTCATGCCACCGGCAGCACTGGAGGCCCAGTTCCCACATGTCCCCCATGCCATGAGCAATACGCTGAACATTGCACAGGCCTGTTACACGGACTGGTCCTTTCGAGAGACCATCTTCCCCAATTTTCGCCAACTCTCCGATGCTCATGCCAGCACCCGGCTTCAGGAAAAAACCTATGCCGGAGCACAATGGCGCTATGGCGCTCCCTCCTCCACGGTCATCAATCGCATCGAGCATGAATTAGAGGTCATCCGAGAGAAAGGCTATGCGCATTACTTTCTTGTCGTTGACGAGATTGTTCGCCAAGCCCCGCGAACCTGTGGACGTGGCTCGGCTGCGGCTTCGATCGTATCGTATTGCTTAGGTATTACCCATGTGGATCCTATCCGCCACAACTTGTTCTTCGAACGCTTTCTCAACCCTGGCCGTCATGATCCGCCGGATATTGATATCGATTTCCCTTGGGATGAACGCGACCGCATCATAGATTTCGTCTTTGCCCGTTATGGCAGCCGACAAGCCGGCATGGTGGCCAATCACAACACCTTAGCCCTGCGCGCCGCGATCCGCGAAGTGGCCAAAGTCTATGGAATGCCTCCAGCAGAAATGCGTCAGATCAGCCAACTTCTGACTCGCCACCCTCTCTCACTCACAGCCCTGCGAAAGCCATGGCCTGACATTCTTTCTCGTGCCCGCCAACTTCAAGGCCGGCTCCAACATCTCTCCCTCCATTGCGGCGGGATGGTGATTGTGCCGGACGATCTTCGCCGGCATGTGCCCGTTGAAGTGGCAGCCAAGGGCGTTCCGGTGATTCAATGGGAAAAAGATCAAACCGAAGAGGCAGGACTCGTTAAAATCGATCTCTTAGGCAATCGCTCCTTAGCCGTAATCCGTGACGCCTTAGCCGCCATTGCCGAACACACTGGCCATGCGATCGACTATGCCACCTGGGATCCGCTCTCTGACCCGAAGACGCAAGCGCTCATTCAGCAAGGGGACACCATCGGCTGCTTTTATATTGAATCACCGGCCACGCGATTGCTCCTCAAAAAACTTTGGACGAACATGCCTTCTCATCGACGCGCACAAGCTGATGCCTTTGAGTATCTGGTCATTGTCTCCTCACTGATTCGTCCTGCCGCCAATCGGTTCATTCAAGCATTTATTCGGCGCGCTCACGGCCAGCCCTATCCTCCCCTTCATCCATTAGTAGAAGACGTGCTCGCTGAAACGCATGGCATCATGGTGTATCAAGAAGACGTGACCAAGGTGGCGATGGGGTTAGCAGGATTTTCTGCGGAAGAAGGCGATCAGCTCAGGAAAGTCTTAAGCAAGAAGCACAAACAGAAACAGCTGCAAGATTATCAACAACAATTCTTCAACGGCGCGCGCGAACGAGGGGTGGAGCTACCGACTATTCAAGCTGTCTGGGATATGATCATGAGTTTTGTGGGCTACAGCTTTTGCAAGCCGCATTCGGCCAGCTATGCGCAGGTGTCCTTTAAGTCGGCATATCTCCGTGCGCATTATCCCGCAGAATTTATAGCAGCGGTCATCAGCAACCAGGGGGGATTCTATTCGACCT
>JAOUNC010000476.1 GCA_029881175.1 Nitrospirota bacterium
ATTGCGAAGCACTCATTCTCATTCGTCAAGAAATTGCCGACATTGAAGAAGGGCGACTGCCCCGAGATAACAATCTCCTCAAACATGCCCCGCATACCGTTGAGACCATCGCCCAATCGGAATGGCCTCATCCCTATTCGCGAGAACAAGCCGCCTTCCCCACACATTGGGTACGGGACCATAAATTCTGGCCAGCCGTTTCACGCATTGATAGTGCCTATGGGGATCGAAATTTAGTCTGTACGTGCCCTCCGATGGACACCTATTCATCCTAAAGTTCTCACAAGTCTGTCAGCAAAAATTGAATAGCCTGGGCCTGCCTCTCATATTGAAACACCCGTGAATTTCATGAAAGCCTCCAGCCCTCATCATCTGCTCATTGGCATGCTTCTGGGTATTGTTTTGGGCATTCTCCTTGGCGGGTTTGCGCCATCAGTTGGCCTGAGCATCGCGTTTGTCGGTGACCTGTTTTTACAAGCGCTCTTTGCCCTAGTCGTTCCGTTAGTCATGAGTTCTATGATTGTGGGCATTGCCAGCTTGGGAGATGTGCGACAGCTTGGGTCAATCGGTCTTCGCACCGTCCTCTTTTTTATGACCACGACAGGACTGGCTGTGTTGGTGGGCTTAATCTTGGTCATCGCCATTCACCCCGGCACACCAACCGAACATACCCAAATCGATGCATCGCAAGAACATCTTTCAAGCCTGTCAGGACGAATAGAAGACAAACCCACCACTTTGGGTGATTTGTTCAAATCTATTCTGACAAGTTTAGTCCCTAAAAACTTATTCGCAGCGATGGCGGAAACACAAATCTTGCCATTGATTGTCTTTGCCTTGGTCTTTGGTGGCGTGCTCACCACCATTGGAGAAAAAGGCGCTCTGGTGATCAAGGTCTTAGAAGGCATCAACGAAGCCATGATGGCCATTGTGCACCTGCTCATGTGGGTGGCCCCAGTGGGCATTGGAGCGTTGTTAGCCGGACGGCTAGGGGAAGCCGGAGGGTTCACAGGGTTTTGGCCACAGCTGACCAGTCTGGGCGCCTATGTGGGCACAGTGCTCCTGGCTTTAGCCATTCATGGATTGTTCACGCTCCCATTAGCCTTACGATTTCTCGGCCAACGTTCGGTCCCAGCCTATGCCAAAGCTCTGAGTACCCCGCTCATGACCGCCTTCTCAACCAGTTCCAGTTCAGCCACGTTACCACTGACGATGGAAGGTCTGATTGAGGAAGCGAAAGTGTCTCGACGAGTCGTGAGTTTCGTGGTCCCCTTAGGCGCCACCATCAACATGAATGGAACCGCGCTCTATGAAGCCGTGGCCGCCATGTTTATTGCCCAGACCTACGGGATTGAAATGGGATTGGGGGGAACCATTATCGTACTGCTAACCGCCACGCTCTCTGCTATCGGAGCCGCAGGTATTCCGGAAGCCGGGCTGGTCACCATGGTCATTGTGCTCAAAGCCGTCGACCTGCCCATTGAAGGCATTTCGCTGATCTTGGTGGTTGATTGGTTCCTAGACCGCTGCCGGACCACAGTCAACGTCTGGGGCGACGCCGTCGGCGCCGCAGTCATTGATCGTTTCGAAAAATAAATTTTTCCTACCTGCCCTAGCCACATCCGGGATTATCACTTCCAACGAAAATATTCCGAACTCCCTCGCTCTTGAGGGGGTTTGTTCCAAAGAGGAACTAACGATTGAGGTGAACGGCGTATTTGACACTTAAAACGCTATAGAATGTCCAAGCGATAATCTATATTGCCGGGTTTCGCCCCGGCAGGCGATCGACTTTTCTTTCGGGAAAAGTAGCCAAAACCATTGACGCTCAGTCAGGCCACATCAGATAGGACGGACGCCAGATGGAGAGCGGCCCAACTCGCGGAGTCTACCCTGAGCCAGGTCGAAGGGCTCACACAAGGCCCGCAAAATGAACAAGAGCGTCCGCCCCTAAGGCCTGACCGAAGGCGTCTGACTTTTGGAAGAGGGAGTAATATAAGGATGTGTGACACGGATTCATCGGCTTGATGAGCAAGAGTGACGAAAGACCTTTTCTTTCAGATCAGGGGAGAAGAGAGAGTGCTAAAGTTAGTGGAAATTTGAAGCGGCTCCCGCTCCTATGGTGAGATGGCGTTCGACCAAGAATGTCATCCCCTCCCTCCAAGAAAGGAGCCACTTCATGAGTAGTATTGCGAAAAGCAAAAAGAGAAGCAAGAAAACGAAACGCCTGGGAGCCCCGTCGGGGCTGCGGTCTGATCACTATGAGGCCTTTGACGTGGACAGTAAAGTGGAGTGTATTCGTGCCCTCATTCCGTTGGGGCTGATGCATGTCCAGGAGGTCCTCGAAACA
>JAOUNC010000086.1 GCA_029881175.1 Nitrospirota bacterium
GGACTGCGGATCGCATTCGTGAACTGATTCGACAACACCAACCCTGTCCCTCTCGATTCGATGTGGTTTCCAATCCCGAATTTCTTCGAGAGGGATCAGCCATTGAAGACTGTCTGCATCCCAATCGTGTGGTCATCGGCACTGATAGTCCTCAAGCTATTGCCATCATGAAAGATTTGTATCGTCCGCTTTATCTCATCGAAACTCCGATTGTGATCACCACCACCCAAACCTCCGAATTGATTAAATATGCCTCCAATGCCTTTTTAGCCACAAAAATCTCGTTCATCAATGAAATCGCTAATCTTTGTGAACAGGTACAGGCAGACGTCCAGGTCGTGGCTAAAGGCATGGGACTGGATAACCGGATCGGAAGCAAATTTCTACATGCGGGTCCTGGATCCGGCGGGTCGTGCTTTGGCAAAGATACCGCGGCGCTCATTCATCTTGGTGAGAGCGTTGACTCTCCCATGCACATCACTCGCGCCACCAAGCACGTCAATAATCTCCAAAGACAGAACATGGTGAAAAAAATTCACACAGCTCTTGGTGATCTTTCCGGCAAAACTATTGGATTTCTGGGCCTGTCATTCAAACCCAATACGAATGACATCCGAGATTCTCCAGCCCTTGCCATCGCGTCCGCACTCTTGGATCACGGAGTTACCGTCCAAGCCTATGACCCTGAAGCCCTTGAGGAAGCCTGTTTGTCTCTCCCTGCATTACGTCGCTGCCAGGATTCCTACGAAGCCGCGGACCAGGCCGATGCTCTGGTATTGGCCACTGAATGGAATCAATTCCGCCATTTAGATTTGCATCGAATCAAATCCCTGTTACGACAGCCCATTATTGTGGATCTTCGAAATGTTTACGATCCTCTCGTGTTGAAGGATATGGGATTTGACTACATCTCCGTTGGTCGCAGGCCGGTAGGCCAGATGGTACCCGAAGAATCTACAGAAAACATTGAAGAGAAATTGGCAGGGGTTTCTTCCTAATGCCTAATCCGTTTCCGACAGAAGACATGCCCTTTCCTACTTTCTCATCAAATTCTCATGTACTTCTCATCAACCTTTCATCTCATCCTCACGAGTTCTTCATCTGGCCTTGGTACATTGTGAACATTACCAATCTATATATGGAACAGAGCCCATGAACATTCTGCTGTTTGACGATGACTTGAGAATTTTACGATTTTTAAAACGAGGTCTCGAGGCGGAATCCCATACGGTGTCTATGGCCACTTCTCACAGCCAAGGATGGGAATTATTACAAATCGGCGGGTTTGACCTGGTCATCCTTGATGTGTTCCTGGGAGCAGAAAATGGATTGGACTTTTGCCAACAACTTCGTCAACAAAAGCACGCCGTCCCCGTCTTGATGATGACCGCCAAAGATTCCCCAGAGATGTCCCTCGAATGCCAAGAAGCCGGTGCGGACGGATATCTGCCTAAACCCTTTGCCTTTGATGACCTGATATCCAGCATAGAAAGATTGACCAGTAAGCCGTCTTCTCCGTCCCCCTCTTTCTTCTCAGGAATTCCGGGTTTTGCCATGACCGTCAATAGTTTCTCTACCGGTTTACTATTCCTGAATTGGCTCGTCTAACCAGTAAAAGAAAGTAGGAAACACTCATGAAACTCCAGTCACTCAAAAAAATCAAAGAATTAGTCAATTCGAACACCAAGCGGGTGGTCTTTTATTCTCATGATACTTTTGGATTGGGAAACATTCGGCGAACCCTCTCCATTTGCCAATTCCTCATGGAGTCGATTCCTGACCTTTCCATCCTCATCATTTCAGGATCTCCCATGGTGCACAGTTTTCGCATCCCGGAGGGTGTGGACTATATTAAGTTGCCCTGTCTCTCCAGAACGGAATCCAATGGCTATGGCCCAAAATATCTGAAGGAAAATACCCAGGATATCGTCAAGCTCCGAACAGAATTGATTGTCTGCGCCTTAGCGAATTTTCAACCCGACCTGGTTATTGTGGATAAAAAACCCTATGGGGTCGAAAATGAATTGGAACCAGGTTTAACCTATTTAAAAACCTATCATCCTGAAACCATCATCACGCTTTTGTTACGTGACATTCTTGATAGCCCACAGGCGACACGAGCTATCTGGAAAAAACATGAATACTTTAAGGCTCTAGAAGCCCATTATGACCGTATTTTTGTCTTGGGTTCTCCAGAAGTGTTCAAGGCTTGTACGGAATATCAATTCCCGCTGTCTCTCAAAATCAAAACCCAATATTGTGGATATATCCGTCGAGAGTCGGGGCAACATACCCGAGAGCACATGCGGAAGAGATTAGGCCTCACAGCAGAAGATCAAATGGTGCTCGTCACCGCAGGAGGAGGCGAAGACGGCGTACGGCTTTTCCAACAATACCTTGAAAGTATGCCGAAATTATCTCAACGCAACCGGGTGTACAGTACCCTCATTTTTGGTCCAGAAATGTCAGAAGCCATTCGTCAAGAATTAGAGATTGAAGCCTCTCAATGGCCTTCCATCAAAACACTAACTTTTTCTGATGATGTGATGAGTTATCTGGATGCCGCAGATGTGGCCGTTTCAATGGGCGGGTATGGGACCATCTGTGAATTACTCTCCTTACAGAAACCAGCGTTAGTTATTCCACGAGTGCGCCCGGTTGAAGAACAATGGATACGTGCCCAGCGTATGGCTGAATTAGGATTATTCCAAACGATTCATCCAGACCAACTCACTCCAGGTTCTCTGTGTGAAAAGTTAGAAGATCTGTTAGACCAAGCCATCAATCCGAAAAATCTCGCCTCTAAATCGATTGTGAATTTAGATGCGTTGCCCACGTTAACGATGTCCATCCTGAATTTACTCATGAATGGAAGCTGGGGCCACGCGAACTCCGACACCCAAGTGAGATATCAACAGCCAGAACGCGTCCATGAAGCCATGCTACAACTCGCATGATCGCATGAGGCCATCGGATTCATATGACATTTTTTACATCAAACTCGCTGCCAACTATTGGGTATATCGTCAAAATTTTTCCGAAACTTTCGGAGACATTTATTCTTCAAGAGATTCTGGAGCTCGAACGCCTCGGCCTTAATCTGGTCATCCTGTCTTTACGCCCCCCCTCCGACGCAGATACGCATTCACATTTTCATCAACTCAAGGCTTCAGTGTTGTATGCGCCAGTTGTATTAAATGGGGGAAAAGGGAACGACATACAAGAATCCTTGTGGACCGAATGGGTCACTGAGAAAGTCCGTGAATATGACATCCAACATCTGCATGCCCATTATGTCACCGAACCCACCGATATTGCGGTACAAGTACAGGCCCGCATCGGCATCCCCTATAGCTTTACCACCCATGCCAAAGATCTCTTCCTCTCATCCAAGGAAGATGTATCCCGGAAAGTGGATCGCGCACAATTCGTTTTGACCTGTACGGAGTACAACAAAGACTATCTGGAACAGATCGTTCAGTCCAATACACCTGTTTGCCGGGTCTATCATGGCGTGGACCTGGATGTGTTCCAATCCAGCTCTCCAGAAATTTCTCGTGAAGATAAAACTCGGCCATTGATTTTGAGTATTGGACGGTTCCGCCCTAAAAAAGGTTTCCCAATCTTAATTCAAGCCTGTGCATCCTTAAAAAAAGCTGGCCATCACTTCCAATGTGTGCTGGTGGGGTATGGTCCACTTGAACACGACCTGAAACAGATGATTCACCAATTGGGCGTCAGTGATTGTGTCCATCTCACCGGCAAAGTGCCACAGGATGGCATCCTCAACTGGTTCCGGCAGGCCTCTATCTTCGTCTTGCCCTGTCAAATTGCCGAGGATGGTGACCGCGATGGGATTCCCAATGTCCTTGTCGAAGCCATGTCCATGGGCCTCCCAGTGGTTTCAACCGCAATCGCCAGTATTCCCGAACTCATTCATGATGGCCACAACGGAATTCTGACCCCTCCCCATCATCCTGAGTCTTTGACCGAAGTGTTAGGTTTGCTGCTTCAGGACCCAGACCGTCGCAGGACCTTAGGCATGGCGGCCAGAAAAACGGTGGAAGAGGATTTCTGTGCGTCCAGGAACATTCACGTTATTTACGATCTTTTCAAATCCATCGCATCACCGGTTCAACATACGTCCATAGAACCTCTACTCCAACAGGTTCCATTACGATGAGTCATTCTACTCTTGCCTCTGTACTCAAAGGGTTTCCTCGGAACGTTTATGTGTTTATAGAAGCTGTCTGGCTTTGTTTATCCCTCCCCCGAAACTGGGGCATCAAACCAATACCTGTCATGTACAAAATGCTTGCCAGTTCATTTCGAGGAATTCCTTACTGTTTTACCATTCACAACCACTTATCCATATCGTCCTAGAAACAGGATTCAGGATGCTAGGCCTTCGAACCAAACATACTCACAGCTATTTGTCTCAGCAAATTCAGCATCTTTTCCAAGAGCCTTATTGTCACTGGCCAGCGGAAGACATCCTGCACCATTTCAGCCAACGCAATTCGATCGCATATTTTCCCGTGATAGACCCAGTGGAAACCCGAAGAGAAAAAATCGAGAATATTGTACGTGATGAATTTGAATTTAACGGTGAAACACAATGCAACCTTTCTCCAATCCGTTGGACCCACAACCCAAGCCAAGATCAGGAATGGCTCATTTTGCTCCACAAGTTTTATTATGCCGTCGGGCTTGGCATGGCATTTACCGACACCCAAGATCGGCGGTATCTCGAAAAGTGGGTTGAGCTCACAGATTCATGGATAAATCTGGTCCCGCTCAATTTCCTCCCTAGCGATGTTGCAGGCAGACGGATTCAGAATTGGATTTTTGCCCATTATTTCTTTGTGACTCAGGGGAAAGCTGAAGACATTGACCCCGAGTTTTATATGAAGTTTTTATCCTCACTCTCTCAACAAGTCAGCTATCTATGCCGGAATCTGACGCCAGCGCGAAACCATCGAACCTTGGAACTCTGCTCCATCTTTCTTGCGGGAATCGTCTTTCCCGAACTTCGTGAGGCTTCAGACTGGCTGGAGCTGGCCAAAACCGAACTCGTGAAGAACATCCAGTCAGATATACTCCCTGATGGCGTTCATTGTGAACTGTCTACGGATTATCATCACCTGGTCCTCAAGAATTTCCTTTGGGTTCGACGTCTGGCGCTTCTCAACCAAATAATATTCCCAGACGTCGTTGATGAACAGATCAAGAAAGCCTTGGAATTTGCACTGTTTGCGCATAAGCCAGATGGAGTGATCCCATCGCTCAGCGACGGAGACAGCCGCGGATTCTTAGATCTCCTTGAGCAAGGGTATCAACTGTACGGCAATCAGGAATTACGCTATGCGTCCTTACGAGGAATGGAGGGGACTCCTCCACTGGAGAGATCCAAAGGGTTTCCAGATAGTGGGTACTATATTCTTCGTAGTGGCTGGGGAGATGGGCCTGAACCCTACGAAGATGAACGGTATTTAGTCTTTGATTGCGGCCCTCTCGGGGCCGGCAACCATGGGCATTTTGATCTCCTCAGTTTCGAGATGGCTGCCTATGACCAATCCTTGATTATCGATCCTGGACGATACACCTATGATGAATCAGGAGAGGTCAATTGGCGCGTCCGGTTTCGGGAAACCGCCGCACATAACACTGTGGTCGTGGATGGGAAAAATCAGACCCGGTATGTCCTCCACAAAATCCGGCATAAGATCCGAGGCCCTCATCCCGACCATCTCGTCAAGGCGTTTATCAGCGAACCCAGTTTTGATTTTATACATGGGCAAGCGCAGAGCCATGAATACCCCGTCCTCCATGAACGCAAGATTCTGTTCCCTTGCCTGGATTATTGGATCATCATTGATCGGCTCACCGCCCAAGAGGCGCATCAATACGACCTGCTGTTTCATTTGAACCCGCAGGCTCAGGACGCCGTCACGGTCACGCAGGCCAATGAGACTCTGGCTTATGCGGCTCCGCATGTTCTCATTGCGCAGCCTCTCACCCCATCCATTCAGGGCGCCATTCTTCAAGGCTATGCTTCAAAGACCTATGGAACAAAGGATCTGGCGCCTATTCTTCGGTTTCGACAAACCGAGGCCGAAGCCTGTTTTCACACCGTTCTCCTACCCTTCGAAAACCATCAACCGGACGTGAGGATTGAACTTGTTCCGGTATATGCCGGCAACCGCGTATGTCTTGCGCATGAGGCCTCCTGTCTTCGGATTCGTCGTACCCTGAATCAGGAATCGCTTGAAGACGTCGTATTCCTGTGTCATCAAGATATCCCGGCACAGTGTCGGTTTGACGAATATTCTTTTCAAGGCAAGGTGTTCTTCCTCAGAAAAAATGCGCTGGGGGAAATCATTCACCAGTTTGAGATCAAGAGTTATTAGACACCACGATACACCTTTTAGGCTCAGCACAAATCATGATTCCAAAACGCCAGATTCCACCTGACCCGATCTTCCCGCACATGCCGACGCTCTGTGACGAAAAGGCGATGAAAGATATCTTTGAGAAACATGTGGGAAATGGCCATCGGCCTGACCAAGGCAACTGGATTCAAGACTGTCGAATTCTGCACATCCGATATAAACCCGGCCGATATGTGATGGTGTTATATGAAATACTATTTCGAAACCGGCCCGGACAACCGGATGCTCCCGAAATGTGGTATGTGCGAGCATTCAAAAAAGGGAAGTCACATTCCAATTTCCTGGAAGCCCAAGCGTTGCAAACTCAGGAGAGGCAACCCAATCCGCGCATCCTACATTTCCGCGAGATAGAGTCGATCGCTTGGGGTTTTCCCTATGACCGGAAAATGGTCTCTCTCCCCAATGCCCTGGATCGAGACATGCTCCGCTCACAGGTCCTTCCTTCCTTACTTGGGCCACAACGAGCGGCAGAGTGGGACGTCGTCGATCTGACGTCCGAAGTCATGCATTACGTCCCTGAACACACATGCACGATGCGCGTGACCATGCACCTTCACAATCGGATGACGGGGGAAACGACCTCCTTCACCGTATTCGGGAAAACCTTCGCCAATCACCAAGGAATGCTCAGCTATCAAGCTCTGCAACAATTGTGGAACAGTCCGGCCCGGAAACTCGGAGCCTTGGTCATTCCCGAACCGTTAGCCTTTGATTCCGAAACCAACACTCTGTGGCAATCCAATCTCATTGGAGCCCCTCTTACCCATTTTCCACTCGCAGACCCACGGATGTGCGGATGGATGGAAAAGGCCGGGGCGACTCTGGCCACATTACATGGCACCCCATTAGAGGACCTTCCGCTAGGCCAGGCCCCAGACATCATGGAGCGACTGAACAACGCCATCGGCATGCTGACTCCTTTGAGACCCCCCTGCCAAGAATCCCTTCATGAGTTGTCGTCGGTCTTGGCTCAACAAGCCAGACAATTCACATCGTATCCACCAGCCACGCTCCATGGAGATCCGCATCGAAAAAATCTCTTCCTTCAGGATGAGACCGTCGCGTTGATTGACTTGGACAGCATTACCACCGGCCCTCCCCTCTATGATGTCGGCAGTTGCCTGGCGAGTGTATGGTATCGGGTCGCGCTTGGAGAAATTTCCACGCCACTCGCCAAAGTCCTTGCCAGAAGTTTTCTGAACGGCTACCAACGTTCTGTGGCCTGGCCTCTCTCCGAATTCGAAGTGGCTTGGCACATCGCGGTTTTCCTTATTACCGAACAAGCTTCCCGCTGTGCAACCACGTTTAAAGCGGAACGTTTGGATATCATTGATCAACTCATCCAGTTGGCCAAAGCCCTGCTCGTCGACGGTTTTCTGCTGAATGGGACTCCACTCCAATCCAGGGATTGTCTATCCATTCAATCAGGTACATTCTAGGAATCATCTCATCATGCCTCACGAACCTAACAGGACACCCACCTTCCCATCGAAGGACCATTCCTCAATCGCGTATATTCTGATGGAATACCCTCGAGTGTCGGAATCGTTCATTATCAATGAAATCTTTCAATTAGAACGGATGGGGGCCTCGTTACAGCTGTTCTCGGTCAAGAAGCCTAAAGATGCCAAAGTCCATGAGACCGTGAACAAAATCGGTGCTCCCATCACCTATCTTCCGTCGGTCACGTCCCTGTCGGGGACTCCATTTGTGCAGTGGCTGCGGACAAATCTGCCCTCGTTTCTATCAGCCCATCGCTCGCTCGCCCTTCGCCGCCCACTGGCCTACATTCGGGTTCTGGTAGAGGCGCTGACCATGATGTGGCGTTATCGGGAGCCTGGAGCCAGAAAATTGCGGAAGGTCTTTTTCAAAGAATTCCTTCAAGCCGGGGCTCTTGCCCACCACCTTCTAAACGCCAGGCCTTTGATCGGACATGTCCATGCTCACTTTTGTCATGGCACCACCACGATTGCGATGTTTGTGAGTCGCCTGACAGGCCGACCCTTCAGTTTCACTGCCCATGCAAAAGACATTTTTCTCAAATCCTTGAACCCGGGTGACCTCCTTCAACGCAAACGGCGACAGGCTACATTTCTTGTGACATGTACCGACGCCAATCGCCATTATCTCAACACGATGTGCCCGGAGGGTGCGCCGATCCACACGATTTACCATGGCCTTGCGCCTGACGTGTTTTCTCCCACCGGTGCCTCGCCGCCACAGCCCCCATTGATTCTTTCTGTGGGCCGGTTTGTGGAGAAAAAGGGATTCACCTATTTAGTCGAAGCCTGCCGCATCCTTCGGGATCAAGGCCACGCATTTCAATGCCACCTGATCGGTGATCCTGGCGATGCAGTCACCGGAGATGTGACACCCACCATCCGCAGCATGATCGAAGCCTGGAATCTCCAGGATGTCGTGCACCTCAAGCCAAGCGTCACCCAGGAACAGCTCCGCCACATTTACCAGCAATGCACGATCTTTACCCTGCCTTGCCAAATTTTGGACAACGGTGATCGAGACGGCATTCCTAATGTG
>JAOUNC010000477.1 GCA_029881175.1 Nitrospirota bacterium
AAACCTGGAGGGCTTGCCCTCCAGGTTTTTTTTTGCACAGATTATTTTTCTATCAACTAGTCCTATATAATCTGAATACTCCACTTGCTTGCTATTTTCCCTTCTCGATGATGAGACAAACCCTTCGAATATGCTCTCTAGGTATTTGCCTCTATTTAGTGGGGTGTGCCCCTAAACTCACCTGGATTCCTGATCCGTTACCTCTCCCTTCCTGTCAGCCAGATAGGCTTTTACAATGGAGCGATTTTACTCCACGTACTCCTCAGGATGAACGAGGTGCCGAAACCGCGATTCGCTTTCTTCATCACCCCTCACAACACCGCCTATCAATTGCGCTTGATCATGAACATTCGTGGGTAAAACGGGAGCTTGTCGATCCGGCAAATGCCAGACACTGGCGTATATCGGAAAACCTGTTGGCTCACGAACAACTCCATTTTTTTATTAGCTGTCTAGTGGTTCGTCAAGCGAACCTTTCCATGACGAAGGACGATGATTTAAGGAAAATGTTGGAGCTCACCAAATTAGTCGCCCAACGATTGAATCTTCAATATGATCGGGACACCAACCATGGCTTAGATTTTGATGCCCAACAATCGTGGGAAACAGAAGTCATGAATCAATTCCAAGAGCTGGGGAATCACCTTATTTCACGTCAGTCCTATCAGTAGTCCGTAGGAAGGAATTTTTGACAGCCTATTTCTCTAGTGTGCTATAAGAAAACATCGGGCTGGGGTTTACGTGTCCATAGGCACCTTATTTATTCCTAATTAAAGTAGGTCATCATGAAACAACGTCACATCAACACCACAATGAACAAACTTGTTATTTGCCACTTTTTCATTTATTTAGCCCTAGGGGTGATGATGATCAGCGGAACAGGCATTGGTCCTGACTCTACTGAGGCAGCGGAATCTCAATCACGCACAGAATCCAACTGTACGATTGGTATGGCCAAAGGTGAAACAACGGCAGAATGCCATGTCCCCATATTGAATGGGTGCACGGTGGCTCAATTCCCAGGCTACGACGAACCCTGGGCAGAAGCCACCAAAGGTGGCGCAACTTCTTGCCAATTTAATGCAGAAAAAACTGATTGGAAGACCTCCATTGTGGGAACATGCCAAGCCTGCAAGACAGAACAATGCACCGGGAGATTTACCGTGATGTTTAATTGCGCGGATAATGTTCCAGCCGCAAACCCCGCGTTTCCCAAACAACGATAACCTTGAGCACTTTTCGCTCTCTGTCCTAGGGGCCTGTCGGACTTAGGATGAATCGGCTACAAAAGTGCCTACGCGGCCCATATTTCGTTGATTTCTTAGATCATAGTCCCACTATGGGCGGGCAAAATCGTCAAAATCTGGCCTCGCTTATTCACTTTCTGGCTCTCGATCCCCTAAGTCCGACAGGCTCCTAGGCCCAAGGGTCGCCACACATGTCTTCTTCGTCGACCCTTGTCAGTCAGATTAAAGCCCAAGCACATGCGTTGGGCTTTGATGCCGTAGGGATCGCCCGCGTCCCTCCCCCCAGCTCCCACTCCGGTCCCCCTTCTGATCTCCCAACACCTTCATTCAACGAGTTCCCCCTCACGGAACTCCTCTGGAAAAGATTAAGGCATTGGTTAGAACAACGTTTTCACGGGACGATGGCCTGGATGGCGCGTGACCCGCAACGTCGCTCAGATCCCACCAGAGTGCTTCCAGGCTGCCAATCAATGATTGTGGTTGGGATGAATTATTACACGGAGCATGATCCTAATGAGTCTAATCAAGCTGGACGGATTGCCCGGTATGCATGGGGAAAAGATTATCACGACCTGATGAAAAGCCGCCTGACGCAACTAGAGGACTATCTCCATTCTCAGATCCCTGACATACAAACACGTAATTATGTGGATACCGGACCAGTGATGGAGAAAGCCTGGGCGCAGGAGGCCGGGATTGGGTGGATTGGCAAGCACACGAATTTGGTCTCGACCAGTTATGGGTCGTGGCTGTTGCTGGGGGAAATTCTTACAACGGTCGCTCTTGAGGCTGATGAGCCTGCAACGGACCTCTGTGAAGCATGTTCATTATGTATTCAGGCTTGTCCGACTGAAGCCATTGTTGAACCCTACCAACTTGATGCCGAACGTTGCATTTCGTATCTCACCATCGAGCACCGTGGTCCTTTCACTGACATTCCCTCTAATCTACAGAAAAAAATAGGCAATCGAATTTTTGGCTGTGATGACTGTCTCGATATTTGCCCATTCAACGTCAATGCCCAACCAACCCATGAACTGAATTTTCAACCGCTAGAGTGGACACTCCATCCCCAGCTTTCTCGCTTAGCCTCACTGA
>JAOUNC010000088.1 GCA_029881175.1 Nitrospirota bacterium
GTATTTGCCGGAGACCAACATTCTTCTCACCCGTTTCCTCCAACATGATGGCGTGGGAGAACTCACCGATTTCATGCCGGTGGAATCGGATGAAGCCGGCTACCGCCCTCGCCGTCATCAAATCATTCGTATGCTCTCTGTGGTCCGCGGGACCGTAACCTTTCGCCTGGAATGTTCGCCCGGGTTTAATTTTGGACGTGATGCCCATAAGATCGATGTCCGCCCCAAAGGAGTGATTTTTCAATCCGGTGATCAATCTGTGGGCTTGGTCAGTCCTATTCCGCTTCAAACGCGCGAAGGTATGGCCTTTCAGGAATTCACCCTCCATCAGGGCGAGAGCCTGACGTTCTTTTTAGAATATTTGGAAACGAGGAATGGCACCCCTCTCCTCTCAACCCCGGAATCTGGTGAAGAAGCCTTTCGTAATACTTCCGCCTTTTGGCAACGCTGGCTTTCACAATGCCAATACGATGGGCGCTGGCGAGAAGTCGTCCACCGCTCGGCCTTAACACTGAAGTTACTCACCTACGCTCCGACCGGCGCCATCGTCGCGGCCCCCACGACAAGTTTGCCGGAACATATTGGCGGACCACGGAATTGGGATTATCGTTATACATGGATTCGCGATTCAGCCTTCGCGCTCTATGGCCTCTTGCGCTTGGGGTTTACGGTTGAAGCCGGTCGTTTCATGGAGTGGATTAACGCACGCTGCCACGACCTGAACCCTGATGGGTCTATTCAACTCATGTACGGCATCGATGGCCGTCGCGATTTAGAGGAACAAGAACTTCCACATCTGGATGGACACCGCAGTTCGCGCCCCGTCCGCATCGGGAATGGGGCCGCTTCACAATTGCAAATGGATATGTATGGCGCCTTGATGGACGCCGTGTATTTGTACAATAAGCATGGCGCCTCGATTTCCTATGATCTGTGGGTCAATCTGTGTCGGCTGTTGGATTTTGTTTGTGAAAACTGGGAACAACCCGACGAGGGAATTTGGGAAGTTCGCGGCGGCCGCCAACATTTTGTCTATTCCAAGGTCATGTGCTGGGTGGCCCTGGATCGCGGAATTCGTTTAGCCGACAAACGCGGCTTCCCCGGCAACCGTACCCGTTGGATGACCGAACGCGACAGGATTTACCGGGAAATCATGGAACGGGGGTGGAACCCACAAATCGGGGCCTTCGTTCAAGCCTATGACAGTGAAGCCTTAGATGCCGCCAATCTCATTATGCCACTGGTCTTCTTTGTCTCTCCCACTGATCCACGCATGCTCTCGACCCTCGATCGCACGTTGGAGCAATTGGCCTTAGGCAGCTTGGTCTATCGCTACGATACCAACACGGCCGCCGCCGATGGGGTGGAGGGGGAGGAAGGCACCTTCAGCATGTGTACCTTTTGGTTAGTCGAGGCCCTCACAAAAGCTGGTCGCTTGACTGAGGCACGACTGATCTTCGAAAAAATGTTAAGCTATGCCAATCATCTCCGTTTATATGCCGAAGAGGTCTCACATTCCGGTGAGCAATTGGGCAATTTTCCACAGGCCTTTACGCATTTTGGACTGATCACTGCCGCGTGCAATTTAGACTTGGCGCTGAATACCAAACGCGCTGCCCACACCGTGGCCCGCCGGAATCGACCGGCTTCCCATTCATCGCGCTAATTGTTGCCTGTTCAAGGACTGAAGAGACAACAGATTGTTTTCACCCAAGGAGGGACCTGATGGATATTGGATTTATCGGACTCGGCAAAATGGGCATGAATATGGTGACACGCCTGAGCCAAGGCGGGCATCGCGTCGTCGCCTATGACCGCACCGCTGATCTCATCACAGAAGCTGAATCAAAAGGCGCCACCGGCGCCACATCACTCGAAGATCTTATTTCCAAACTTCCTCAACCGCGGGCCGTCTGGGTCATGGTGCCTTCCGGCGATCCCACCGAAGACACGATCCGGCATTTGAGTACGATCCTTGGCAAAGATGACATCGTGATTGATGGAGGCAACACCAAATTCCACGACGACGTGCGCCGCGCCGCCGATCTCCACACACGCAGCATTCATTATGTGGATGCCGGAACCAGTGGGGGCATTTGGGGCTTGCAAATCGGCTATTGTTTAATGGTGGGTGGCGAGAAAGGTCCGGTGACTCATCTGGCTCCGATCTTCACGACTTTAGCACCAGAAAACGGCTGGGCTCATGTGGGTGGCCATGGCGCTGGACATTACGTCAAGATGGTTCACAATGGCATTGAGTACAGCATGATGCAGGGCTATGCCGAAGGCTTTGAATTGATGTCCAAGAGTGAGTACAACTTGGACTTGGCGAATATTGCCGACCTATGGATGCATGGCAGCGTGGTTCGCTCCTGGCTGTTGGAATTAGCAGCCGGCGCGTTGAAAGATGATCCCAAGTTAGAAGGGCTCAAGGGCTATGTGCAGGATTCGGGAGAAGGCCGCTGGATGTTGATGGATGCCTTGGATAAGGACGTGCCTGTCCCCACGCTCGCCACAGCCTTGTTCACGCGATTCCGTTCCCGGCAGGAAGAATCCTTTTCAGAAAAAATGCTCGCCGCACTCCGCAACGCCTTTGGCGGACATAGTGTCAAACGGTAACCACCTCCCAGGTGAATAGGACAATCGCCATGAGCACTCCACCGAACCCGTCCGATCCTTCAGGCCAGACCACTCGTATGGCGATCACCAAGCCTTGTACGATCGTGATCTTTGGAGCCTCCGGTGACTTGACTCGCCGCAAACTGCTCCCCGCTCTGTACAATTTGTTATTGGATGGCCTCTTGCCAGAAAACTTTGTGGTCTTGGGATTAGGGCGCAAGGATCACTCTGACGAAGATTTTCGGGCCATCGCACGTGACGGCATCGAACAGTTTTCTCGACAGACGCTTGAGAATGACAAGTGGAACGCCTTCCAAAGTCGCTTGTTTTATTGTGCCGGGGATATTGCCGCCTCCGACTATTATGTCGCGATCCGTGATCGGTTGAAGGACATTGAGACACCTCTCAACCTTACCGGCAATCGCATCTTTTATTTGGCCATTCCACCAACGTCCTTTGCTCCCGCATGTGAAGGGCTCCAACAGGCCGGGTTAGTGGCTGCCCCTGGGCAAGAGAACACCTATTCCCGAGTCATTGTGGAGAAACCTATCGGCCACGATTTATCTTCTGCCCAGGCCATTAATACCGCTATCGGTAAGGTCTTTGATGAATCTCAGATTTATCGCATTGATCATTACCTTGGGAAAGAGACCGTCCAGAATATTATGGTCATGCGGTTTGCCAATTCCATCTTTGAACCCCTATGGAACCATAAATACATCGATCATGTGCAATTGACCGTGAGCGAAGCCGTCACTCTCGGCAGCCGGGCTTCATATTACGAGGGAGCCGGAGCGCTGCGGGACATGGTGCAAAATCATATTTTGCAACTGTTGTGTCTGATTGCCATGGAGCCCCCCTACTCACTGGATCCTGATGTGGTGCGGAATGCCCGAATGGATGTCTTACGCGGACTGCGCCCCATTCGAGGCAAAGAAGTCGAACAGATGACGGTTCGCGCGCAATATGCCCACGGAATTATCAAAGACCGGGAAGTGCCTGGCTATCGACGAGAGGAAGGCGTGCAACCTGACTCCACGACAGAAACCTATGTGGCCTTAAAAGTTTTCGTGGAAAACTGGCGCTGGGCCGGAGTACCGTTCTACATTCGCACGGGGAAAGCCATGGCAACACGCGCCACCGAAATCGCCGTCCAATTCAAGGACATTCCACAGATTTTATTTAATGCCAATCCCCAAACACCCCAGGCTCCAAATCTGCTTACGCTGCGCATTCAACCTGAAGAGGGCATGGCCCTCCGCATCATTTCGAAAGTTCCAGGCACCAAGGCCCAAACCCATCCAGTTGAAATGGACTTTCACTACGGTGACGCATTTGAGGCGCCTTCCCCCGAAGCCTATGAGCGATTGTTACTGGATGTGATGGCCGGGGATACATCGTTGTTCATGCGGCGTGATGCCGTTGAAGCTTCGTGGAAATGGGTGACCGATATCCTCGAAGGATGGAGCGCGTATGAAACCAAATGGCTACCAGAATATCCCGCCGGCAGCTGGGGACCGGTCGAAGCCGATCGGCTCATTCATACCGGCGGCCATCATTGGCGAAAAATCTAGCTTCTCCCTCCTTTGTCTACCACTGTTCTTGCTCAAATTCTCTTCATCAATCGTTGGTATTTTCCAGCCACGCGTGACTCAACACAGAAAAAAACTCGACAAGGAAGCCACAGGTTTTAAAAGCTGGGGGTGACTTTCGCACCAAAGCGGGATCGAGGTTACGGTGGCGTGGGAACGACGATCAGATCTGAATGGTGGGCGATATAGGAAAAATCGCGATCAGCGGTCAATAGGGGAAATCCATGTTCAATACAGACTGATGCAATTAAAAAATCAATTGGACCAGCCTGAACTCCTTTGGACCGACATGTATTCCGAAGTTGTGCAGCGGCCACATAGGTTTCTCGGGTCAGATCCAGAAGAGGGAAAGGTTCAAGGAGTGTCAGAAGACGTTGAAAATCACGTTGGGATTTCACTCCATCTAAAAGTTCTTGAAGAATATTTCCGATCAAAACCAATCCATCCTCCTGAGTAACATGAAACCGGAAGGCCTGAACGAATGGGTTGTTTTCTTCTACCTGAGGCCGCCGAAGAACCAACGACCACACAGATGTATCAACGACCAGATTCACGATCTTGCCGATCCACTTTATAGTTCCACTCTTCACGAAATTCGATTGATCCCATCGCCCGGAGGATCTTCCGCTGCTGACGTCGTTGAATAAATTCTTCTAACGCCTTTGTTACCGTCTCTTTTTTCGTACGAAATCCACCGGCCTTGAGGGCCTTTTTCAAAAGCGCATCTTCAATGGCTAAATTGGTGGGCATAAACTCCTCCATGTGTAGACATTACACATAAATAATAAATACCAACAACTAGGGTGTCAATGACTTCGGAAAAGGTTCAAAGAGAGGTTTTCGGAGAGTTAGCGAATGACGCCAACCATCCACTCATCATTAGATTTCAACGATTTCCCTACACACAATTTCTTGACGGCACCGTGCAGATCTTCTTACTTGCCAACGCAGAGCGCAGCTTCTATGGCCTGTTCTAATCGTTCGAGGCCTTGGGGTACGTCGGCTCCGAGGTGGACCCGAATCACCCGGCGCTGACGGCTGGTCAGACTTTGTAGGTCGCCTAAGGCTTGCGCGGCTTTGAGGACGCCAAAGGTATAGGGTTCATCCGGAATGGCCAGATCTTCTGCATCATCGCAGGTGATTTGAATAAAGACACCAGAATTGGGGCCACCTTTATGCAGTTGCCCTGTGGAATGAAGAAAGCGAGGGCCATAGCCCAACGTAGTAGCGACCTGCTTGGTCTCACGAACTTTGGTGCGAATGCGGTCAAAGATGGCATGAACCGCATCGGTTCGTTCCACATAGACATTCATGGCAAAATAATCCCCAGATTGGAGACGTGTGAGATGCGCGGCGACCAGATCGTCCAACGTCGAGCTCCCTTTGAGCGCCTGACCGTTTGCCTCATCGGCAAAAACCTGTATTCCCTCATCAACGAGGAGCGGTGAGGATTCGGCAAGCTTTCCTTCTTTTTTAAATGTTTCAAGATGGGCTTTGGTATAGTCTTTACTTTCTTGGACATTCGGCTGATCAAAGGCATTGATACCCAATAGGGCTCCGGCCACGGCTGTCGCCATTTCCCACAAGAAGAATTCTTGCCCGAGATTGAGTAAATCCGCCATATCAATGCGAATGACGGGATGGCCGGCTTGCTCTAAGGCGTTAACCCTGGCCTCCTGCTCCGCATCAATCCCCTGTTCATAGCGGATATAGGCAAAGACTCGATCTTGTCCATAGACCTCAGGGGCACCCACCATTTCGCCTTCAACAGGAATGATCCCTTTGCCCTCCTTACCCGTACTTTCTGCCACCAATTGCTCCAACCACGCACCAAGATCCCATAAGGCTGGTGATGTTACAAAAGTGAGTTTGTCTCGGCCGGCTTTAGCCAGCGTTCCCAATACGGCTCCCAATCGCACTCCTGGATTCTCCTGGGCTGACACAGATGCCTCGCAGGAATGTCGCATGCGTTCCGTTTGATGCAGGAACTGCTCAATATTTAACCCCATCAACGCAGCAGGCACGATGCCAAAATTGGAGAGGGCCGAATAGCGTCCGCCGATTTCAGGAACACCTGGCAGGATATGCCTGAATTTCAATGTTGTGGCCACGCCTTCAAGCAACGACCCCGGATCGGTAATGGCCACAAAATGCTGACCAGCCTTGTCACCGACCACCTGACGCATACGCTCAAAGAAATATTTCTGGAACACGAGGGGTTCTGTGGTCGACCCGGACTTGCTCGCAACGATACAAAGGGTTTTTGATAAATCCACATGGTGTTCGAATGATCGAACCTGTGAAGGCACCGTACTGTCCAACACATGTAATTCGGGATAGCCCTCAATGACGCCATAGGTCATCCGTAACACTTCCGGGCACAGACTACTTCCTCCCATCCCTAAGAGCAGGACATGTTTGAACCCCGCCTCCTTAATGTCTTTCGCCACGGCTTGCAGTCGAGCAATCTGGGGCAATTGTTCTTGCGAAATGGTCAACCATCCCAACGCATGGCGAATAATGTTCTGCGCCTCAGGATCCTGATGCCACACCGTAGGGTCTTTCGCCCAAATCCGGCGAACCAGATTATTCTGTTGTATGTCAGTGAGCGCCTTATCGACAGAACTCTGCATGGCACCAAGTGCATACGTGACACGATCCAACTTGGCTCCCAACACCTCAGCCCTCTTGCGACTAATCACGCCCATTAATTGATCAAAGGCATCGACAAATAATTTCGCCCCGTCAGTTAAAAGCGTATCGGTCACCTCATCAATGGAGATCCCCACGTCTGCCAACCGTTGCATGGTGGCCTTGGCCTCCTCTAAACCTTCTTGAATCGCATTCTTCACAATGCCATGGTCGCGAAAGGCGGCAAACGTCGCTTCGGGCATGGTATTGACGGTGTCCGGCCCGATGAGTTGATCGACATACAAGGTATCCGGATATTTGGGGTTTTTGGTGCCCGTGCTAGCCCACAAGACTCGCTGGACCCGCGCACCTTTGGCTTTCAATGCCTGAAAATCCTGGCTTTCAAAAATTTCCTCATATTTTTGGTAGGCCAACTTGGCATTGGCAACAGCGACTTTTCCAAGAAGCCCCTCCATCACCCCACGTTGCCCTGCATTCGATTCCTCTTTGATTTTTGTTTCCAGCCGCTTATCACACAGACTGTCGATTCGACTCACGAAAAAGCTCGCCACCGACGCAATCTGTCCGATATCCCCACCATTTGCCGCCAGTCGCTCAAGACCGCGGATGTAGCGCCAGGCCACCCGTTCATACATCACCACACTAAACAACAGGGTGACATTAATGTTGATGCCGCGTGACAACAGCTCCTCAATAGCCGGCAGACCCTCAAGCGTTCCCGGCACCTTAATCATGACATTTTTTCGCCCCACCGCTGCATGAAGACGAACCGCTTCCTCAATGGTGGCCTGAGTATCAAACGCCAAATCCGGCGAGACTTCTAAGCTGACATATCCATCTCGCCCTTGTGAAGATTCATAGACGGACTGCATGACATCTGCCGCATCCTGAATATCTTGAATGGCCACCCGCTCATAAATTGCCTTCACGCCAATCAGCTCAGAAGCCGCCTGTTTGATCGCGTCATCATAGTCCGTGCTCCCCGCGATAGCTTTTTCGAAAATAGCCGGATTGGACGTCATGCCCATCAACCCATCTTGATCGATCAAGGCTTGCAACTGGCCTGACGTGATCAATCCGCGACGAATATAGTCATACCACGGGCTCTGTCCACATTCACGAAGTTGCACGAGACGATTCATGAGCACATCTCCTTTTCACGACCGGTTTACAATCACAAAGACGCCATCTGATGCTGAACACGATCAATCTGCGCTTTTGCGGCAGCCACGACATGTTCAACGGTAAATCCAAATTTTTTCAGGAGGTCTTTAAGGGGAGCAGAGGCCCCGAAGGATTCCATGCCAATCGAAACGCCTTGAGTCCCGACATACCGCCCCCAACCCAAGGTGGTGGCAAGTTCCACAGACACTCGTGCCGTCACGTCGTGAGGGATAACCGATTGTTGATAGTCCTCAGACTGCTGTTCAAATAATTCCCAGGAAGGCATGCTCACAACGCGACTCTTAATCCCTTCTACCGCCAACTGTTCATGAGCCTGAAGACAGAGTGCAACTTCGCTCCCCGTTGCGAGCAACAACACATCGGGACGACCATCGGGAGCATCAGCTAAGACATAGGCTCCCTTCGCCACACCTGCGGCTGACGCATATTTGGTACGATCCAACGTCGGCATGGCCTGCCGCGTCAAAATGAGCACAACCGGCTCATGCCGCAACGGCATCATCACTTTCCAGGCTTCGACTATTTCATTCGCATCAGCAGGACGCAACACCATCAATCCAGGGATGGCTCGGAGCGATGGAATCTGTTCAATCGGCTGATGCGTGGGACCATCTTCTCCCACCCCAATAGAGTCATGGGTAAAGATATGCAGGACCGGGATTTCCATCAGCGCCGAAAGGCGAATGGCCGCTCTGGCATAATCACTGAAAATGAGAAATCCCGAACCATAGGGCCTCATCTTGGATAAAGACAATCCATTTAAAATAGCCCCCATGGCATGTTCTCGCACGCCAAAATGCACATTCCGCCCGGAGTGATTCTCACTGGTACAGTCGCCCGCCCCTTCAAACGTTAACCGAGTTTTGGTCGATGGCGCTAAATCAGCCGAGCCACCAAACAGCCAAGGCACGTTTTTGCCTATAGCATTGAGA